>CAYUMZ010000024.1:9641-12677 GCA_964446105.1 uncultured Gammaproteobacteria bacterium
GGCAATAACCATGCTCGGTTTTAAAATAATATATTCGAGTTTTACGCCATAAATGAATAATGCATTAAATACTTCATGCAGCGCCCACTGCGTGATTTTAGAGCATTGTTCGATTGAGTGATCGCCATCCATTAATAATTCAGGTTCAACGATAGGCACTATTCCATTTTCTTGGCATATAGCTGCATAACGCGCTAAACCATCCGCATTGGCATGAATTGCAACATAAGATGGGCAGTCGGCGCCGATATTATAAACCGCGCGCCATTTCGCAAAGCGTGCGCCTTGTTTTTTATACTCTTGTAAGCGCTCATTTAAATTATCCCAGCCTTGGGTGGTTTTTTCATTTCGACTATTGGCTAAGGGTACTAAACCTTTGTCCACTTTAATTCCAGGGACAATATTTTTTGAAGCTAATAATGCAGGCAAAGAAAGTCCGTTTGATGATTGGCCTAGTGTTTCTTCGTATAAAATTACACCACTGATGTAGTTATTTAAATTTTCTGTGTTGAATAACATATGGCGATACGCTAATCGTGTTTCTTCTGAGCAAGGAATTTTATTTGCATCAAATCTTTTAGTGATAGTGCTCGTGCTTTCATCAGCAGCCAATATTCCTTTTCCAGGAAGCACTAAATCATTAATCGTTTTTTGCAATTCAGATTGAATAGTCGTCATATCAAAATTCCCTGTGGAGTGAGTGGTGAAAATAAGGTCGCGTGATTACGCGACCCCGTGATTTACTTAATTTCCAAAGATTTTTCATCGCTGCTAATGTTGCATTGATGAGTTCTACTAATGTTGGTTACGATTGCATTATGAAAGACTGCATCGCTGTTGTTGTTGATATTTGCTGAAACCCAACAGACCGCTTTAACATCAGCAGTTTGATCAAAAATATCAGTTAAGCCATATCCATCGTCTTCTACAACAGCAGCTGCAAATTCTGCAGGACCATTGACAGTGAGAGTGCTTGACCAGCTTTGAGCTTTGGCAATAGGCGTCATTCCAAAAACAGTGCCCGTCATATCCACTTTTGCATCGCTGATAACGCCAGTGAGCATTGCTTTATCAGAATTATTAGAAATGCTAAAAGGCTTGATAGTTGATGCAAGGGAAGGAATTGCTACGACAGAGCATAGCGCAATTGTGAGAAGTTGTTTTTTCATCGATTTTGTCTCCAAAAAAGTTACTATAGTTCGAGATCATATTATACTGATTGTTTGCTGAAAAGCAATGAAATGGGGCTATCTCATCAGTGTACACTCTGTTAGTATTCGCATAATCTATCTATAAAGAGGTGACCAAAATGGGGTTTTCAAAACAGGCGTGGGAAAATGTGAGTCCCATCATCGATGCGATTATAGAGCATCCTTTCAACCAAGAATTGGCGCTGGGGACTCTCGCTGAAGACAAATTTGCTTTCTATATTGAACAAGACAGCTTGTTTTTACGTGATTTTGCTCTAAGCCATGCCATTATCGCGACTAAAGTTCCCGCTGAATTTACCCTCTCATTTTTACAATTTGCACTGTCGTCATACGTAGAAGAACAAGAGCTTGTGCATGAGTACTTTAAAAAAATATACAATTTTACTAGCACCGGCAAAATGACCCCCTCCACGTTGAGTTACACGAGTTACTTACTCCGTGTGTGTTCTTTAAATCCGGTAGAAGTTGGAGTGGCAACGATTTTGCCCTGTTTTTGGGTGTACCGCGAAGTGGGACTGGCTATCGCTAAAAATTCAACATCGAACAATCGTTATGCGCGTTGGATTGAAACGTATGCCAGTGAGGATTTTTCAAAAGTGGTAAACGAAGCCATTAGTATATTCGATGCGTTAGCAGCAAACACCACGCCGGAAATTCGGAAACAAATGAACGAAGCCTTCTATAACACAACGGTTCTTGAATGGCATTTTTGGAATGACGCTTACAATCTCACCGTATTTGATGAGATTCGTGATTATTTGACCGTATAGCGGGTTTGACGGGGATAGCCTCAATCGCTATACTCCATGCCGCTTTAGTGGGGGACGCGAAGTGAAAATACGGCAAATAACAGATCATTTTCAACGGCAGGCCTATTCTTTCACGATCTTTCAAGTTGGAGTGTTTCTAGTAGTAGGGCTGCTATTTTGGCCTTTTTGGGGATTTCGTTCTGTGGCATCGGTGTGGGTGGGTGGTTTAACGTGTGCGCTCCCACAATTGTATTTTGCCCATCGATTTTTTAGAGATACCGGTGCATTGGCTGCAAAGCAGATTGTTCGTGGCATGTACCGAGCAGAAATCATAAAATTATTGTTGACTGGGCTCTTGATTGTGGTAGTGTTCGAGACCCTACCGATTGACGTGTTGGCCTTTTTCATAGGGTTTGTTTTTGCGCAATTTACAGGTTTTGTATTGCTTCAACGATTTTTCCGTTGAACAGAGAAAAGAGTGTCCTTTAATTATGACTGAACAACATACATTAACAGCATCTGAGTATATCCAGCATCATTTGACGAATTTGCAATTCAACGTCAAAACCATGACATTTGGTGAAGGCGGCGGATTTTGGACGTTGAATGTTGATACTTTTCTCATTTCTATTGCATTAGGTTTGACAGTTATCCTGCTATTCCGCAAGGTAGCAAAATCCATGACATCTGGTGTACCCGGTAAACTCCAAAATTTTATTGAAATTATTTTTGAATTTGTTGATCAGCAAGTAAAAGACACTTTTCATGGTCGTAGCATTTTAATCGCTCCCCTTGCCTTGACGATATTCACCTGGGTTTTCTTGATGAATCTCATGGATCTGATCCCTGTGGATGTACTCCCCAGTGCTGCGGGTGCAGTCGGAATACACCATCTCCGTGTGGTGCCCACCACCGATTTAACGGCGACTTTCGGCATGTCGATCACGGTGTTCTTACTGATTTTATTCTACAGCTTTAAAGTCAAAGGGCTCAAAGGTGTGTTCTTAGAATTTTTTTCAAAGCCCTTTGGAATATGGTTTTTTCCAGTGAATTTTATCATGCGTGTGGTCGAAGAA
>CAYUMZ010000025.1:0-12546 GCA_964446105.1 uncultured Gammaproteobacteria bacterium
ATTTTACCCGATGGGTTTTCGTCCATACCTTGCAACATACCACGGCGACGGTTCAAGTCACCCATAACATCGCCCATGTACTCTTCTGGTGTCACAACTTCTACTTTCATAATCGGTTCAAGCAATACGGGTTTCGCTTTTTTTGCACCCTCTTTGAATGCCATTGAACCTGCAATCTTAAACGCCATTTCGTTTGAGTCAACATCATGATAAGAACCATCAAACAATGTGACTTTGACATCAACAACAGGGTATCCAGCAATGACACCCGATGCCATCTGCTCGACAATACCTTTTTCAACGGCAGGAATATATTCACGCGGAATCACACCACCGACAATTTCATTCACAAATTCAAAACCTTTACCCGCTTCGTTTGGATCGAGCTTAATCCAAACATGACCGTATTGACCACGACCACCGGTTTGTCGAACGAACTTACCTTCTTGCTCGACGTGTTGACGAATCGTTTCGCGATAAGCCACTTGAGGTTTACCAACATTCGCTTCCACGCTAAATTCACGACGCATACGATCAACAATAATTTCTAAGTGAAGCTCACCCATACCCGAAATAATGGTTTGGCCGGTTTCTTCATCGGTACGAACGCGGAATGAAGGATCTTCTTGCGCCAATTTACCTAATGCAATACCCATCTTTTCTTGGTCAGCTTTTGTTTTGGGTTCCACAGCAACGTGAATCACAGGCTCTGGGAATACCATGCGCTCTAAGGTTACCACTTTATCGACGTCACACAAGGTATCACCGGTCGTAACATTCTTCAGACCAACAGCAGCTGCAATATCACCCGCACGAACTTCTTTAATTTCTTCACGAGAGTTAGCATGCATTTGCAACAAACGACCAATACGTTCTTTCTTACGTTTAATCGGATTGTACACAGTATCACCGGATTGCAATACCCCAGAATATACTCGCATAAACGTAAGGGTTCCAACGAAGGGGTCTGTTGCAATCTTAAACGCCAATGCCGCAAAAGGCTCATCATCAGAGGCGTGACGCTCGACTTCTGTCACTTCATCTTCCAAGGTACCAAATATTGCAGGAATATCATTCGGCGCTGGCAAATATTCAATAACAGCATCCAACATAGCTTGAACACCTTTATTTTTGAACGCTGAACCACAAAGCACTGGGATGATTTCATTATTAATAGTTCGGATTCGCAGGCCTTTTTTGATTTCTTCTTCCGTTAACTCACCCGTCTCAAGGTATTTATTCATCAACTCTTCATTGGCTTCAGCTGCAGCTTCAACCATGGCATCACGAAGTTGTTTTGCCTTGTCGAGCAATTCCGCAGGAATTTCTTCTGCCTTGTAGGTCATGCCACGATCATCTTCATTCCAAATAATGGCCTTCATGCGAACAAGATCAATCACGCCTTTAAAATTTTCTTCTGACCCAATATTTAATTGAATAGGAACTGGATTTGCACCTAATCGCTCACGAATCTGAGTAACAACGCGTTCAAAATTAGCACCTGCACGGTCCATTTTATTTACGAATCCGAGGCGAGGTACACCATAACGATTCGCTTGACGCCATACAGTTTCAGTTTGAGGCTCTACACCACCCACCGCACAGAAAACAGTCACTGCCGCATCGAGTACTCGTAATGAACGCTCTACTTCAATCGTAAAATCCACGTGACCTGGGGTATCAATAATATTAATGCGATGCAAAGGAAATTGTTTATCCATACCCAGCCAAGACGCAGTGGTCGCTGCAGAGGTAATGGTAATACCACGTTCTTGCTCTTGCTCCATCCAGTCCATGACGGCAGTACCTTCATGCACTTCACCAATTTTGTGTGAACGACCGGTATAAAACAAAACTCGTTCGGTTGTGGTTGTTTTTCCGGCGTCAATATGGGCCATAATACCGATATTACGGGTTCTTTCTAAAGGGACTGCACGAGGAGCTGTTGACATCTTAAATTACCACCGAAAATGTATAAACGCTTTATTCGCATCTGCCGTACGATGGACATCTTCCATCTTCTTAAAGGCACCGCCACGTTTATTTGCTGCATCTAATATCTCGCCGGCCAAACGTTCTGGCATCGACTTTTCACCACGCTGTTGAGCATATTGCACCAACCAACGTTTACCCAACGCTCTACGACGTGAAGCGCGTACCTCAACGGGTACTTGATACGTAGAACCACCCACACGTCGAGATTTAACTTCGACTGCAGGCATTACATTTTCTAAAGCGGCTTCGAGAATCTCGACAGCGACTTTACGTAATTCTTCATTGTTCCAAATAGACGAACCCGACGCAGGTGCATTTTTTCCACCTTTACTTCCGCCTTCACCGCCTGCTTCATCTTCACTCTTCTTCAGCTTACCCTTAGACCGGAGAGCCACAATATTCAGGGCACCGTATACAATTCTTTCAGCAACTGACTTTTTGCCATTTCGCATTACGCTATTAATGAATTTTGTAATTTCCACTTCTTTAAAGAGCGGATCGCCTAATATTATTCGAACTGGTGCTGCGCTTCGTCTAGACATTACCCTTCCCCTTAAGACTTAGGTTTCTTCTGACCATACTTAGATCGGCCTTGTTTACGATTATTAACACCGGCAGTATCCAAGTTACCACGTACGATATGGTATCGCACACCAGGTAAGTCCTTTACACGACCGCCACGTATTGTGACCACTGAGTGTTCCTGCAGATTATGGCCTTCACCACCAATATAGGCAGTGACTTCTGCGCCATTTGTCAAACGAACACGAGCTACTTTACGTAAAGCTGAGTTCGGTTTTTTAGGCGTAGTTGTATACACACGGGTACAAACGCCGCGCTTCTGAGGGCACCGATCTAAGGCAGGTACTTTAGACTTTTTAATTAATTTTTTACGCGGTTTTCGAACCAGCTGATTCACTCTAGCCATGTAAAATACACTCCAAATCCTACTAAAAAAGAAATCTTCAAATATAAAAGACGGACGCGGGATCATATAAGACCCCCTGCCCACTGTCAAGCAATTGCGCTTAATTTGGCCGGCTTTTTTAGGGCCGCGAAGCTGTCAATCTATCCACTTTTCTAAGGAAGAAATTACAGCCACCATTACGCAGGTCGAGGGATACTACACGAGCCCCACCCCCAATGCAAGCAAAATACAGCCAAACTCTCTCGCCTGTTGCCTCTCGACACACAAATTCGTAAATCCAACCCAAATAATTGCTCAAAGAACAAAACATCGATTGCAAAACACGCAAAAATATGATATTTTAACGGGCAAAATATATTATTCTAATAACATCTCTGCACTGCCATAAACGGGGACGAATCATTGCGCGAAGTACTTAAAGAGTTTTTTCAAGGTACCATATCTACAAATGAGACGATAAGTCACATTTACAGACTAACTCATCAGGAAAATCTCAATTGGCGCGACAATGTTCTCATCCTAATAATTACTCTCAAGAAAATCAAAAGACAAATATCTCACCAAGCCTCATCTACAGAAAATAGCTCTGATTCACAAAAAACACCATCAAGAGCATTGTATTCCGAGCTCATCAGAGCACTAAAAATACAATTTCAAACATCACCTGGCATGTCTTGGAAAGATGGTTTATTTCATCAAAAGTCCACATCCACGCTTAATCTTCATAACATAGGCATTACTTCAAATTTTCATCTTTCTCATTTAATCTCGCAAGATAACTTTGTACGACATGACGATCCGATATCAGGATTAAGCTCAGTTATTGGCATCACCTATTGTAATCATAAAGATGAAGATTTAGCACAAACGAAATTATGTTTAGATGCTGAATATACTTGTGGCAGCGCAGGAACTACTGCTGATGGCGTTGGTGAATATCACGACCATGAAATGAACCAAAATATTGCCAAAAGCTCAACAATCACTGCCAAGTATTTAACACGTTTAGTCAATGGATATAGCTCATCAGCGCAACTCCTCAAAGATATGCCTCAATTATTCCAAAATGTGCAATCAATTATCAAAGCACACTTCAGTCCTAACCCTGTAGAAGGTGCATGCTGTGTTGTTACTAAAGCTTTTTTTGAAAAAGACGGCAGCGTTTCTGTAGTTACCGGCGCGGTTGGTGATTGCATGGCAATTGCATGGGATAAACTCAATAAGTCAGTCAATGTACTTGCCTCAGCTCGACACCATGACTTTGGCATGCAATTTAACCCTATTTCAATAACAGACAATCTTTCGGGCACCGCCACTCAAACAACATTACATAACTTTAAAAATCCCATCGTCATTTTTAGAATGACAGACGGCGCCTGGCAAGCGCTACCCAATAATCAAAGCAAAATTAAGCATGATAGAAAAAACAAAAAACGATACTTTGAACCAACCATTGACACCCATTCTTGGAATAAAATGCTAAGTGAATTTGACGAAAAAAATCCTCATGCATCAACAAATAATTATCGTGACTTTTTACTATCAAGAATAATTAGCACTTTAAATGAAACTAAAAAGCAATTAATCGATATTATCAACCTACTAAAATCAAACTATCTTGTTAACTATCTGGCTCAAACTGAAAAAACCTTAGACACAATCACATTTAATGAATTTTATGCTTGGCTTAAAAAACACGATAACGAATTTCACTCTCAATTCACTCAAATTCTAAAACAACAAGAATATGTTATGGATCTCATAAAAGACGCTAGTTTAAAAGAAATAGTATCTAGCCTTGAAAATAATATTGAAATTGGTGACGACGTCACACTATCAGTTCAAGATCCTCAATCCATTTATGAATTTTGTGAATGTAAACTCTAGATTTAATTATTTTTTATTAGTCCTAGCAAGCCAGTCAGTTTCATTTGCACTATCACTTCCATCGGCCAATCGATTAACATGATTGAGCTTATCAAGATGTCGTGAAATTTCGATGCGATTGTGTTCACTGATGCCTGTGTCTCGAACATCTAACTTTTGAATATGAGTTGCTTTTAATAAAGCAACAGCAAACTTGTCGCTAATATGGCTATTTCGATAAAAAGATAGATCAGTTACGTGCATCAAATCCAACAATGCAATTGCTCCCTCATCTGTTATCTGCTTATTTCTTGAAAGATTGATAGCTCGAATTTGCGGATTATCTTCGCAAAACTTTTTTATCTTCATCACACCTATATCGGAGATATTACTATTTTCAAAATAAAGCTCAGTTAAATGTTTTAACTCGGATAATTTCGACAATATCCAACCCAAGTCTTCGTCATTAACTTCACAATCGCCTAAGTTACAGGAAGTGGATGATAATGATTTAGTTATCCGAGACTCAAAACGCTCGTACTTATTGGCAAGCATGATAAAAACACCTTCGTAGGATCTAATCGTTTTAGAGTATCATACTTTACTTCAATACAAAAGATTAAACTTGTACGTTTTTACATTGGATATACTATAATGATAGAGAGGAATATGTTATGAAAAAGATACCTAGCTCAGATCCACTGAACTACTTTCCCAAATCAGATATGTGGCTATTATTTATAGACGGACATCGTCTGAATGAAGGCCCCTATGCTTTTGACAGAAATAATTCTTTCAGTGGGTTAGCCGGTGAATCAGGTTATGTTGAAAGTATGACTAGAGCATGGTCTGCAGCCATGGATTCATTAGATCAAAATCTGAATCCTGATCTAATCAAATGGATACACAGGCTCGCAATTTCAAACATTCAACAATTAGAAGGTTTAGACAATTTCAGGGATGGCAGCTGTTCATTTGGCCTCTCATTGTATACCTCAAACGAGAATTTTAATGAAGCAACATTATCTGCGGATGGTTTAAAAGAATTAATTATGGAGTTGAATCGGTTCAATACACATCGTCTCAATAGTAAAGTATTTCCTGCGAATTGTATAACCTATGTTTATCAAAATGAAGACATCACTGCCGACAAAACATATTATATTCACTTTAATGAGAAGCATCTTCACTCTGAAAGAGAGCTATGTTTAATGGGTAGATTGCTCCCAGAAAATGCTGAACATATTCTTTTTCCAGATTTCATGCGATTAATCGCAGAAAACAATCCAAGGAATGGTAATTTCACTTTATTAGCAAATAGCGCTAAACGGGAAGAGATTTCTGCTTGGATTCAATCCGATATCGCCGTATATTACAAAGAATTGTCTATAGCAAAAGAGTTAGAAAATGATGATTTAATAATTCGAGCCATAGTTCAATTCACTCGCAGATGCCTACAAGGTCATTATTTTTATGATGGAAATGGAAGAACATTTGCGAACATTTTTATGAATTATCTCCTAATTCAAAACGGCTTAACTCCAGCCATATTAATGACCCCTAATCACCTGAGTGGATTTTCTCTTCAAGAATGTGTACTGGAAGTTAAAAAAGGTAGAGAAATATTCAAGGATTTTTCAACACAATCTCTATGCAATGTCGTGACAGAATCAAAAAATAAAGAAATATTAAATTCATCTGCACTCTTCAAAGATCGATTAAAATTTGCACTTTCATCTCATCCTATCGCAAGATTAGCCCAATTAAATGATGTGTATCAAAAAATTGTTTCGGGAGATCTGATTCCAGGTAACAAGCCCACTTTAAGATGGACAAAGAATAAAGCTCAGCTTAAAGCACTAGAAATAATATGTGAGGTATATCACGAAGAGTTTAATAGATTAAAGCACGATATATTGCCAAATGAAGATGATAAGCGCTACCCCATTCGCTCAATTGAAGCGCTCAATGATCTAATATCTCGCCATGTTATAGCAGCCAAACTCGGTCTAGCTGAAGAAATAGTTCACTCAAATTTACAACAAACTAATGTGTCTAAAAAATGAGCTTTATAAATAATTTGATAAAGAAAATGTACGTCGGGGCACAAAATTCAAAATTAAAGATTCCATGGCTTATTTTTTGCTATCATCAATCTTAGATGTACCGTTCTAATTGAAATCAAACACGAAGATCATTGACCTCTTCTAAATATTTTACTATTATTCTAGTATTTTAAATATGATTTTTTTAGGGGATTGGATATGCCGGACATTCAAGTAATAGCTCAATGGGTAGGAATAATTTTTAGCATAGGTCTTGGCACACTAAATTATAAAAGGGATAGTATTCAAATCAATATCACCCTTAATTTAGATATGAGGCCGTTTGGACACGCAATCAGTTATTATTCTGATCCTTGTGGCATGATAAAGATAACAAATATTGGCCGACGTGCAGTTTTTATTAGCCACGTATACCTTGAAATTCCAAATCAGCCAGTATATCTTGTTAACGATTCATTAAAAGGAAAGAAACTCGAAGAGGGCGATGAACCATTAACTTTTCCCATAAATAAAGAAACACTATTGGAGATAGGTAATGAATGGGATAAAATCAGGGCTGTCGTAGAAATTGGAAAAAAGAAATATTATTCTCCCTATATATCAACAAAGCCTTCTTGGATAAATGGACAAGATAAAAATTAAATTGAGTAGCATACCAACAAAGATTGACTTTAATAATATGCGCCCTTTTGATTAGATATGACACAGCTTAACTTAAGAGAATAGCTTCAACTGACTTATGCTGCCCTTTAACTTGTATTGTAAGCCCTCGAGGAATTTTTCATAGGTTTTTTGAGATTCGAAATGCTTTGGATCACTTCTATCTATTTCTATTATTTCTTGAAGTTTTTCCTCCACTTTTTTTAGCATCTATTCAAAAGAAAATACTATGTCATTGGTTTTCATCACGACTCTCCTTGTTAATAAAATCTTTCGATTATGTCAAACATTACAATACTATCTATTTCTAAGCCTAGCACCAACTGGCCTTTGATCATCTGCCTTCTCAAGCTGCTTAAGGCAACGTCGATAAGTTTTTGTGGTAGCATGAACGATCAACGCCCAAAGATGATGAACATATGCGTTACCTTTTTCTGGTTTAAAATATCCCAGCTGAATCAATCCAGCTCTGAAAGCATTTAGCGGCTCTCCAGTCAATTTACTTTTCCATTGCTTTGCCAGCGAAAAATTCTCACCATTCAAATTCACTTCTTTCATGAATTTATCATAGACAATTTTTGATTCTCTACACGGCATTTTATTGATACTGGTTGGAAAAGTTGTCGCTGCATGACCGACAATTTTATATTCAATTTTAATTTTTTCATTATCCAGCCCGCTATCTCTTCCCATCTCATTAAAAAAATCTTTAATTGTTTTAACGGCCTCTTCTTTTAATGTTTCAGCTGAAAACTTTTGAAGAGAAACTTTTTTTGGACCAGCCATAATCTTGTTTTTATTACTTCTGTCTACAATCATATAGCTTATGGATTTAAATTGTGAATCCCACAGAAACGCAGCTACTATACCCATACCCTTACCTCTCATTACAAATTCTTACTTAGTTTAAGTATAGCCTATTACTCGATTTTTTGCCGAGATCAACCATAGGAGAAAGTGGAGCTGGCTGGTTCCTCTTTATTAGAAGCGCATTAAAAAGGAGATATACTGCACATATCATGCAATATCCATAGATAAAAAAATGAATCCATGGAAACAGGAGAAAATTAATTCATGCTATACGAATTGATTCTATGTTAAGCCAACCAATGCTTAACTCTAGTCACTTGCAATATTATATACTATATACTATACTGTATGTAGAGGTGATTATTATGGAAAGAGTACTTATTTCGATACCAGACCAGCTTGCAGAGAGGCTTAGAGCGGCCATTCCTATGCGACAGCGCAGCAAGACCATTACACAACTCATAGAAATCGAGGTGAAAAGGCGTGAGCAGATTTTATATGAATGTGCTGCGGCCGTTGAAAAGGATGCCGCCTTAAACCGTGAGATGAAAGATTGGGATGAAACACTCCAAGATGGACTGAATGATGAATCGTGGTGATGTTTATTGGGTAGATCTCAATCCAACCACAGGTGCAGAAATTAACAAATTAAGGCCCTGTGTTATAGTAGGCGCAACACCAATCAATTTAGCACGCCACACGGTTGTTGTTGTACCACTTTCAACCAAAGCAAAAGCTAGGCCACCTGTCACGATATCAGTGTCTTGTATGGGTAAACAAGTCGTTGCCGTCTGTGATCAGATACGTACTGTCGATAAAAGCAGGCTGCGCAATTCTGCGGGCAATCTTTCAATGAAAGACTTACATTCCCTTGATGACGCACTCAGACAAGTCTTAGCGTTGTAGATAAAAAGTGAAAAAACACTCCCTAATCAGCAAAGAATACTGTGCGGTCTTGGCCTTAGCGGTACTAGTTTTATAAATATTATTATGAGCCTACATCTTTTTAGCACAATAAAGCACTCAAATTATTTAGCAGAAAAGTCAGGCGGAGTTTGCTCTTGCGAAAGTTTGACAGCAAACTCTTGATGGGGAAGGGCTACGTTCAATTCTCTTGCCAAAGTCTTTAGAAAAGAATTCGCAGAAGCCATAAGGGTTACAGGACTAGCACTTTCTAAATCAGGCACCTTGGAAAATTCCTTTTCACGATTTAATTGTCTAGCTAACTGACTCACTTTTAAATATTGAATACGAGCCATTGTGCCTAATTGCTCATTATCCAATTCCAATAACTTAAGCTGCTCTTTGCGTTCAGCGAGTGCTTTTTCATTCTCGAGCAACGTTCTTCTAATTTGAGGTATTTGTTCATCTAACCTTGTAAGCTGTACTTCAGAAGAAGTCATTACTTTCAACTCCTCTGACGTCATCTTAAATAACTTTGCATTTTGAGCAAGAAGGTCTTTTTTTGTAAGTTCGTACTGTACTGATAATTCACTTATTTTATCACTACCCTCCACATTCTCAGATGAAAGTTTCGCTATGGAAATGTCTCTCTCTGATTGAACTTGATCAGATTGTTGAACCTGCTCAGAATATTTAATATTTTCTTTTTTCAAAACTTCGAGCTCCTTAGTTCTTTTTTTATTTTTATCTCGTTCTTTTAGCGCATCTTGTATACTGATCTCACCAATAAATTGCGTAATTCTACTTTTTAACTGAACCTCAGCCTGACGATATATCGCGTGTAATTGACTTTCTTTGCGATTGAATCCAAATACAGAAAAAGTGTCTTTTTCTTTCCGTAAAAAATTCACTAATTCAATATCACGCTTAATAGGGTCTTCAATTGCGCTTTCACCTTTAGTGAGCTCATCTATTTTTTCTAAAACTTTTCTAGCGGATAATTTGCGTGCACGAGTATGGTGGTAGTCTGAATTCTCCAAATACGAGGAAACTAATCTCTTTACGTTGTCAGTGACTGTTGCACTGGTTTCCCATTGAAAAGCTTTTTCTTTACCTTGAACAGAGATTTCAATGTATGTCACTGCTTGTGGAGCAAGACGTTTAGCGCTAGAACCAAGGTTACTCAGTGATTCCAAATTCTTCGAACAAGCCTCAACACGGTCTCTAAGCTTTGCATTTTCTTTTTCTATCTCAAGTATTTTAACATCATTATCGGCTTTTTCCCTAGATACCTTATCGTTTTCGACACTAATACTACCAATAAGTCTTTTCTTTCCAGCTATTTCATCTTTTAAAAACATAAAATAGTTTGTTTTTGCAGTGTCAGAAGGGTCAGAAATCAATCCGCCTGACAGTATATTCCCTATTGAGCCAAAAAAACCACCAGACTCCCTTTCTATTTTTGATACACTTTTTGGTTCATAAAAAATTTCCTAAGGAATTTAAATTTATCAACTTCCTTCTATTCAAATTATCCCGTGATAAGTCTTCTGTTGAACGCAGTCGCAATTGTGCGTCTACATCAATTGATTCCGAAACTTTTCTCTTTTTTTGCTTATCTATTAGAACCCTCGATTTTTGGCTGAAATATTCCAGTTCTTTTAACTTTTCTTCTTCATATTGACGATCCAACTCTCGCTTTTCATCGAGAATCTGAAATTTTCCAATAGAATAATTGGTAGATTTATGAATCGCATATTGCAATATATAGTAGAACGGATCCAAACTTCCATTTGGTTTTTGATTATCTAGTTTATTTAATATCTCGTTAATTTCGTCAGGTAAAAAGTCTAGTTTTTCTTTATCCATCAAAACAAAAGGACCGCTTTCATAAAGCGATTGCAGTTGACTCATTACCTCAGGATATTTTTTAAGTGCTTTTTCTCTCAACCCTTTCAAACGTTTCTCATATCTCTCTGTGACCTCATCGCCTTCATCATCGACAATCTTAATTTCATCTAATGAAATAAATCCTAAATTGGCTAATAAATTATTCCACACTCCGGCACTTTGATCCCAGATAACAAGCGGATCCTCATTTGCGATCACACATTTTAAAGATTTTACGTTTATGCCTTTTTTCATATATAACCTTTGCATTCTTGCTACACCCATATTGATTATAGCAGAAGAATGATTGATCGTTAGAAAGACTTAAATTCAGGCTTCTAGCCTAGCTAGAGCCCTTTAATTTATTGACTTTTTTTGTTAGACTGGCTAGGTCTAATCTATCAAAGGTATTAAAAATGAAACTCCGCATTGTCAGCCTAGCATGGTTATTTTTTGGCCTCCTTTTTGTTCAATCAAGCTTTGCCATTGAGCCCGAAAATCTATTCATTGTTAAAAAACATCTGATAAATTATTACGAGACAGGACATTATCAAGGCGATGTGCAAAAAGTCATCGATCATGCCAAAAATTACTTACAGCAAAGAATTCAATCAAACAAATTGCTCACACGCCCTAAAAAGTTGGCCGTCGTTTTAGATATCGATGAAACATCGTTATCTAACTATCCTTATATGAAAAAGTTAGATTTTGGCATAGACTCTCCCCTATTAAGTTCTATGATTTTCGAGAGCGAAGATCCCCCCATCAAGCCCACCTTAGAATTATTTAAATATGCATTACAAAATCATATCAGTATTTTTTTCGTGACCGGTCGTTATGAAAAAATGCGTACAATGACTATCAACAATCTTAAAACAGCAGGCTATACCGGATGGACAGCACTTTTCCTAAAACCCAGCAGCTATCATCAGAACTCTGCTATTCCCTACAAAACCTCCGTTCGTAAAAAAATCACCGATGAAGGCTATGACATCGTTCTCAATATCGGCGATCAAAAAAGCGACCTCGACGGCGGCTACGCAGATCACACCTACAAACTCCCAAATCCTTATTACTATATTCCTTAAAAGCATTTACTCAGTTATTTTGCAAGCGATTACTCAGATATCCTGCTGTTTAGCTGGCACAGCCTGAATCTGATCAGTCTAAAATCAGCTATAATTGCTTATAGCGAGGTTAACCGTTCGATTGCAAGGGAGAATGCATTATGAACAAAGAAGGGAAAGGCCGTTCAAGCAGCCGATTTTGGATCAAATTTTGGGCCGTTGTACTGGTCGTGTTATTTTATGGGTTATTGGATTTCATACTCCAAGATTTAGGAACCATTCAGCAACCTAATTATCAAAAGATTCAAGCCCACTATGTTAATCAAAGCTTAGTAGATCAAGAGCAGCAATTGAATAACGA
>CAYUMZ010000026.1:0-12506 GCA_964446105.1 uncultured Gammaproteobacteria bacterium
AGAGTTTAGCTGCGACTTCTGTGGATTTAGGATGTATTCGAATAAAACGGCTCGTTTTGATGTCAACGGCCTCGTGAGGTAAATAGGCTCCCCAAGGCCAACAAGCGATGGCAAGTTGCGGTGGGCAGCCGATAGGGTTTACCCCCATTTTACCATAGCCAAAAAATGCGATAGGGCGAACATAACCGGTAGGGAGTTCATTGACACGAACCACCTCTTGAACCGCGTCACAAATCTGCCCTCTAGAATAAGGTAGTTCTAATTTGATGCTTTTAGCTGAGAAAAGTAGACGATCAATGTGTTCTTTCAGTCTGAAAAGAGAGGGGCCTTTATCGGTTTCATAGAATCGAATTCCTTCAAATGCGCCGCCACCGTAATGCAATGTGTGGGTTAGTACGTGAATAGTCGCTTGATCCCAAGGCACTAGCTTACCGTTAAACCATATGAGCTTCGTTGTTTGCATGATTGTCTTCCCCGCTAAAAAGGGCTAGTTTATCGAGCATTCAAAGATATTACTAGCCCAGGTTAAGGACTTAGTCTAAAATAAAAAGATGGAAGATATACTTTATATAGGAATTACACTGATCTTTTTCGGCCTGTGTTTTGGGCTGATTGCTTTTTTTAGTTCATTGTCACGGAGTGATTAATGGAGCTTTATCTCACGTGTGGTTTAATTACATTGGCACTCCTTATTTATTTGCTCATTGTACTATTTAAACCCGAGTTGTTTTAGGAAAGGATTCATTCTTGAAATCAATTGAACTTGTACAAATTGTTGTATACGTTGTTGTAGTGCTAGCTTTAGTTAAACCACTGGGTTGGTATATGGCAAGGGTCTACGAAGGAAATTCCTGTGGTTTAGACAGAGTTTTAGGTCCTTTTGAACGATTAATTTATCGAATTTGTGGTGTTTCATCTTCAGATCAAATGGGATGGAAAAAATATCTGATCTCAATGTTAATATTTAATGGTATTGGGATATTATCTGTCTATTGTATACAGCGATTTCAAGCTAATCTTCCTCTCAATCCTCAATCCTTTACAAATCTGCTCCCTGATCTTGCATTTAATACGGCGGTTAGTTTTGCCAGTAATACGAATTGGCAAGCGTATGGTGGCGAAAGTACTTTAAGTTATTTAACTCAAATGCTTGGACTTACAGTACAGAATTTTCTATCAGCCGCAACAGGAATGGCGTTGTTAGCTGCATTGACACGAGGTCTTTATCGCTTTGACACCGAAAAATTAGGCAATTTCTGGGTTGATATGATACGTAGTGTATTATACATTTTATTACCCCTTTCAATGTTATTATCGCTGGCCTTAATTTCTCAAGGAGTGATACAAAATTTTAAACCCTACCAAACAGTGAGTTTAATTGATCCGATTGTATTGGAAAAAAAATCAGATGAGATGTTAGTGGCGGGAGCGAAATCTCAAAATAATGTACTCACACAAAAAATACCGATGGGCCCAGTGGCTTCTCAAATAGCAATTAAACAATTAGGGAGTAATGGCGGTGGATTTTTTAATGTGAATTCAGCCCATCCTTTTGAGAACCCCAACCCATTGACGAATTTTCTTGAGGTGATTGCCATATTATTAATACCGGCTTCATTATGTTATACCTTTGGTGTGATGGTGAGAGATACCCGACAAGGTTGGGCCATTTTATTTTCAATGTTATTGTTGTTTTTACCCTTCGTCGGTATTTCATTGTATGCAGAAGCTCAAACTCATCCTGAATATTCTCAATTGGGAATTGAATCGCATGGTAGTTTAGAAGGTAAAGAAATGCGTTTTGGAATTAGCAATTCTGCATTTTGGGCGGCTACGACAACCGCTACTGCAAATGGTTCTGTGAATTCAATGCATGATTCATTCACACCCTTGGGGACTTTTGTTCCGATTATGTTAATGCATTTTGGTGAAGTTATTTTTGGCGGTGTGGGTTCTGGATTATATGGTATGTTGATGATGGTAATCATCACTGTATTTGTCGTTGGACTAATGGTTGGTAGAACCCCAGAATATTTAGGAAAAAGAATTGAACCCTATGAAATGAAAATGGCTGCGATTGCGGTATTAGTAATGCCATTAATTGTACTTCTTTCGACAGCAATGAGTGTTGTGAGCTCGTCGGGTGTAAGTTCAGTTGGAAATCCTGGTGCGCATGGATTTTCTGAAATTTTATACGCTTGGAGTTCGATGGGAAACAATAATGGGAGTGCAATGGCAGGATTAAAAGCCAATACATTTTTTTACAATACACTCGGTGGTATTGTTATGTTAATTAATCGATACTGGATTGCAATACCTACATTGGCGATCGCTGGATCTTTAGTGAGAAAGAAGAAAATACCTACAAGCGCAGGTACGCTGCTTACTCATACACCATTATTTGTATTATTATTATCTTGGATTGTTATTGTTTTAGGTGCTCTTTCATTTTTCCCTGCATTATGTTTGGGTCCTATTGTAGAGCAATTAATGGAGTGGGGATTTCATGGCCACTAAAACCCATGTCCTTTGGGATACCAAAATTCTTAGAATTGCATTTCGTGATGCTTTTTTTAAATTATCACCATTTCATCAAATTCGTAATCCAGTGATGTTTACTGTTTATGTTGCATCATTAATTACCAGTTGGTTATTTATTCGTGCAATCTCAGGACAAGCAGAGGCCCCTGCTGGATTTATTTTATCCATCGCGTTATGGCTATGGTTTACTTTATTGTTTGCCAATTTTGCCGAAGCAATGGCCGAAGGTCGTGGTAAAGCACAAGCCCAAGAATTACGTAAATCACGACGTGAAGTGATCGCTAAAAAATTATCTAAACCTAACCGACAATCCACTATCACCAAAGTAATGTCGGCAGATTTACGCATAGGTGATGTAGTCCTGGTTGAGGCGGGTGATTTTATTCCTTGTGATGGTGAAATCATTGAAGGCATTGTGTCAGTAAATGAAAGTGCCGTAACAGGTGAAAGTGCTCCTGTCATTAGAGAAAGTGGTGGTGATCGTAGTGCAGTGACGGGTGGTACTTTAGTGATTTCTGATTGGATGATTATGCGTATAACGGCTGATCCAGGTTATACTTTTTTAGATCGTATGATTGCATTGGTTGAAGGTGCTAAACGTCAAAAAACACCCAATGAGTTAGCCTTAACAATATTATTAGCCGGACTTACCATCGTATTTTTATTGGTTTGTGCAAGTATGATTTTCTTTTCAATGTATAGTGTTAATGCCGTTGACGCTGGGGCAGTGATCAGTATTACTGTTGTAGTCGCTCTATTTGTGTGTTTAGCACCAACAACGATTGGTGGATTATTATCTGCAATTGGAATAGCAGGTATGGATAGAATGATTCAGGCCAATGTGATTGCACAATCTGGAAGGGCTGTTGAGGCTGCAGGTGATATTGATACATTAATTCTCGATAAGACAGGAACCATTACGCTGGGAAATCGGCAAGCAACAGAGTTTATACCTGCAGAAAAGGTTAATATTGAGGAATTGGCCGATGCAGCACAATTGGCTTCACTCGCGGATGAAACTCCAGAAGGACGCAGCATTGTGATTCTAGCCAAAAAAAAATATGGATTGCGAGGTAGAAATATTACAAGTTTAGGAGCAACGTTTATTCCGTTTACGGCACAAACTCGAATGAGTGGTGCAAACTTACCAGGACGACAAATTCGTAAAGGTGCTGCTGAGGCAGTTGAAGCTTATATTAAAGAGCAAGGCGGAACTTTTCCACAATCTGTAAAATCTATTGTGGATTCAATTGCCACTCGTGGAGGAACACCGCTTGTTGTTGCAGAAGGTAATACTGTTTTAGGTGTTATATATTTGAAAGATATTGTAAAGGGTGGGATATCAGAACGATTTGCTAAATTACGAAAAATGGGTATTCGCACAATCATGGTGACAGGTGACAATCCTAAAACTGCCGCCGCTATAGCACTTGAAGCAGGTGTTGATGATTTTCTTGCCAGCGCAACACCTGAAGATAAGCTGGTCTTAATTCGGCGATTGCAATCCGAAGGGCGATTAATCGCAATGACAGGGGATGGAACCAATGATGCTCCTGCTTTAGCACAAGCAGATGTCGCAGTGGCGATGAATTCAGGAACACAAGCTGCAAAAGAGGCGGGTAATTTAGTAGATTTAGATTCAAATCCCACAAAACTGATTGAAGTGGTTGAGATTGGTAAACAATTACTCATGACCCGTGGCGCATTAACCACATTTAGCATAGCCAATGACATAGCCAAATATTTTGCTATTTTACCCGCGGCTTTCGCATCCACATATCCTGCGCTGAATACCTTAAATATAATGCATTTATCAACTGAGCGAAATGCAATATTATCGGCCGTTATCTTTAATGCATTGATTATTGTTTTTTTGATTCCTTTAGCCTTAAAGGGTGTAAAATATAAACACGTTTCGGCTTCTGTGCTATTGCGAAATAATGTTTTTATTTACGGACTTGGAGGGTTATTGATTCCATTTATTGGAATAAAACTTATAGACATTATTTTATATTCAATTGGATTAACTTAATATCAGGGAATAAAAGGATGTTACGGGCGATCAGTAAGGAAATTAGCGTTGCAGTAAGAGTCGTCATATTGCTATCCCTTATTACAGGGATAGTATATCCTTCTATTATGACGGGTATTGCACAATTATTTTTTGTATGGCGAGCGGATGGCAGTATAATAGTTCATAAAAATAAACCCATTGGATCTGTATTGATTGGACAATTTTTTACCGACGAAAAATATTTTTGGGGTCGGCCTTCGGCAACTTCACGATTCCCTTATGATGCTGAAAATTCATCTGGTTCTAATCTTGCATTATCCAATCCAGCTCAGCTGAATGCAGTGAAAGTTCAGGTAAATCATTGGAAAGTGAATCACCCAGAACAAAATACCGAGATTCCGATGGAATTAGTCACTGCCTCAGGCAGTGGTTTGGATCCTCATATTAGTCTTAAAGGTGCATATTATCAGGCAGCACGTATTTCAAAAGCTCGTAATATTTCAGAAAAAGCTGTCAAAGATCTCATAGATCATGCCATAGAAAAAAGGACATTCGGCTTTTTAGGTGAGCCTCGAGTGAATGTTTTTTTACTCAATTTATCGTTAGACCATCTTAATGAAAAAGTGAAATGATCATGCAAGAAAAACGTCCAAATCCTGAAGACTTATTGAAAATTGCTGAGGTTGAAGCTCGACAGGGTGAAAGTGGGAAGCTCAGAATTTATTTGGGTGCAGCTCCAGGTGTCGGAAAGACATACACTATGTTAGAAGATGCTCAAGCAAAACGACGTGAAGGTTTAGATGTTGTTGTTGGCATAGTAGAATCCCACGGTAGAAAGGAAATTGATGCATTGCTCCATGGGCTAGAGTTGTTACCTCGACAATTAGTTAGTTATCGTGGCATGACCTTGACAGAATTTGATCTTGATGGGGCTTTGAAGCGAAATCCAGGTATCATATTAATTGATGAAATGGCTCATACTAATGCGCCAGGATTGCGGCACGAAAAACGTTGGCAAGATATTAAAGAATTGTTAGATCGAGGAATCAACGTTTATACCACAGTGAATGTACAACATATTGAAAGTAAAAAAGATGATGTTGCTAAAATTATTCACACTCACATTAAAGAATCTGTTCCAGATTCAATGTTCGAAATTGCAGATACCATAGAGCTTGTTGATTTACCGCCCGAAGACTTACTTAAACGATTAGAAGAAGGAAAAGTGTATTTCCCTCAACAAGCAGAATTAGCTAAGGAAAATTTTTTCAGAACAGGCAATCTGTTTGCTTTACGAGAAATTGCTTTACGCTATACCGCTGATCGTGTTGGTGCCGATGTTTTATTATATCGTCGAGGGCAGGGTATCAAACGCATTTGGCCTACTCGAAATAAAATATTAGTTTGTGTAGGTCCCGGAGAATCCAATAAACTCATTTTTGCAGCAGCTCGTATTGCAAAGAGCTTAAAAGCTGAGTGGATAGCGGTGTACGTTGATGTTCCACGACTGCAATCTTCAGAAGAAGATCGGAATCGAGCGGTTCATAAGTTAAGAATTGCAGAACGATTAGGCGCAACGACGCGGTTACTGGTGGGTTCTGATATCGTAAATGAAGTCATTAATTTGGCGCATGAGCAAAATATTTCCCAAATCATGGTTTGGAAAAATGCGCATCAAACATGGCGAGAGTATTTAAAAATATGGAAAAATATCAGTGCGGGAAAACGAATTTTCAGTTTTAGCAGCTTGGCCGATAAAATTGTCCGCGAGAGTGGTGAGATTGATGTCTATGTGATGACTGGTGTTAAAGAAGAATCAAAAGTTTCAAATGTGCCACAAACAAAAAAGCAATTATCTACATGGAAAAGCTATGTGTTTTCTTTACTTATAGTAAGCGCATCAACAGTCATTAATTATTTTCTTTTTTCAGTACTCAATGCAACCAATCTTATTATGATCTATTTTTTTGGTGTTTTTATTGTTGCTCTTTACGAAAAACTGCTTCCAACAATTTTTACAGCGTTTTTAAGTGTTATCGTCTGCAGCTTTTTATTTATGTTCCCCTATTATACATTTGATGTGTTTGATAGTAGTTATATGTTGAGTATCGTTTTAATGTTTGTGATCGCTTTGACGATTAATTACTACACCGTCACATCAAGGCGAGAAGCAATACGTGCTCGATATGCAGAACAACTTATTGCACGTCTACATTCACTCAGTCGACAATTGGCAACGACTCGAGGCGTGGATAAATTGTTGCGCATTGGTGTGGAATACATCTCCCAAAGTTTGGGGTGTGATGTACAGGCCATGTTACAAGAGCAGGACGGGTTAGTTGTCCGAGCGAAATCAGAAACCGATTGGATACTCGATGCAAAAGATATGAGTGTTGCTCAATGGGTTAATGACTTAGGACAAGTTGCTGGACTAGGAACTGATACACTGCCTTTTTCAAAATCACTTTATATACCATTATTAGCATCAAGCGGTACAATTGGTGTTTTAAGTATAAAACCAAAAATTGGAGGGCGTTTATTTACACCTGAGGAAATGCATCTTTTAGAATCTTTTGCACACCAATTAGCGATCACGATTGAAGCAGATATATACCATGATCATACTAAATAGTAGAGGGCTCGATCTTATTCCTCGTGCTCACCTAAAAATACAGGTAAGGATTTGGAGTATCTTGTTCAACCAGTTGCAATGCTTGAAGTTCTTTGAAGGCTTCTTCTTTGACATTGAGTCTTAATATTTTTACGGTTTGATATTTTGCAAGATGTCCTGTCAAAGGTAAGTTTTCAGTAATCTCATCTTCAATTGCTTTAAAATTTTTTTCGTGAATGACTAGTTTACCTCTTTTCTTTTGTATGATATCAGATTTTGATTCACTGGGTTCATATTCACAGACGCGGACAAAATGGCGTAATATCGATTGCTCTCCGTAATGATTTTCAAGTAAATATCGAAATGCATACGTGTAACGTAATACTTTTAGGCATGATCGGGATAATGTGTGATTCCACTTGTGCCACTTCGTGTAAGATTATTATATTCGTATGAAATCGCCAGGAAAAAACCCAGAGCTCCACAGTGTTGAAAAAGATGATTTTTCCAACGTTTTAATAGTTCGCGTGCTTCGCGTATATATGTTGGGTTCCGCATTAACGGTACTTGTGAAATTCGTTCTAATAGATCATTAACTAGTAGAACCATCGTATAGCCAAACCGCTCTATAGAGGCTTCTAAAAGTGCAGAATCTAATGGTATTGCATCTTGATGAAGATCAAAACTTTTAAGCATGTTCTCTCCATCAATTCCTGCTCTACGTAACAATCCAGGCAATAAAATTTTACTGCGATGATGCTTGGCGCCCGCAAACATTGCTGATGAGGTTTGAGACATACTCAGTACGGCATTTCTGTCGATTCGTTGAAGAAAGAAGGCAACATGATCTAATATTTCAGTTGGCAAATCGCTTAGTTCTATTAGCTTCTCTGTTTTACTGCCGTCTTGTTTCATAATTTTACCTCTAGTTAAATCGACGCTTAATCATGTTCTTTGCTTGTGTTATCCTGATAATTCAATCAGCGAATAGCGAACAATATCATAATATAACAATTTAGTCAACATTATTATTATAATAATATGGGGTATTTTTGGGGTAGGATGGCGTGCAATCATGCAATCTTGCCAACCCTAAACTATTTGCAAATAGCAAATTCAAAGATCATTCAAATCAAAAAAGGTGATGATTTTCTAAAAGCACTAACAACTTGAGATACGACTACATTGTTACATTTTTAGAGACGGATAGGTTTAGCATGTTGCAATCAATTCTCTCAAGGTGCTGCTGAGTTTTCCTTGTTGAAATGAGATCAGTTTTTCTTTCCCGCAGGCTTGTATCAATCTATCGTTGGCTATTGTTCCGTAAACAGGCCATAAACTTTTTGCTATTTCAAACGCTGTTAATACATTTTCTTTAGATTCGTGTTGCATAAAATTGTTAAGGCAACAGTCTTTGATTCTAACATAGACGCTATCATTCTCAGCATATCCATAATGTTTTGTGAGTTGTTGCAAACAGTTCAACAGAGAAAAAAATGGATGCGAGATGGCTATTTCGCCTAAGTCAATAATTGTAATATTGCGCGAGTTCAAATCTATAAGGGTGTTGTTGTCATTAAAGTCTGGTTGAACAATAGACTCTTTGATAGAGTAGTGTGATAGTTTTTCACATAAAGTAGAAATTATTGAAGGAAGTTTCTCTAATTCGATAATTTCTGTTTCTGTTAATCCATCCGCGAGTAATAAATTTTTTTGTGAAATTACTTTCTGAAATATATCTGATAATTTGTTTAATCGCCAATCAGGCACCCCGATTTCGAGTAAAACACCGAGATTATTAGTAGCGGTTATTTGAAGTTTTGTGAATTGATCAATAGCCCTGCAGAGTAGGGCTTCGTCGAATTTCTTTTTCAAAATTTCTCGTAAAGATGGCCCCCCATCTTTCATTATAAAACAATTCAATCCTGTGTTTTCTGCCAGAACAGTTGGAACAGAGGCATGAAATTGATCGTGCAATATTTGAATTATTTTTGGCTCCAGTGCAATTAATTTTGGTGTATGTTTTAAATAGACGATTTCACGTCCTGTATCTATTGCTATAATAGTTGACCAAGGAGTTTTTTTAATTAATTTACTTTTGGCAAAAGATTTTTCGTTTGTAATATTTAATATTTCTTTGGCCCATTGAATGATATCAGAATCAGCACTATTGTTTATCATGATTACTCCAAGAAACTGTGAACAACCTTATGCTAAACCAGCGGAGATGTTTTCTCGGTACGAGGCCATCAGATTTACCATGTAATGCAGATTATGAATCGTTACTAAAGTAAGCGCACTGACTTCTCGTGCTTTGAATAAATGATTTAAATAAGCCAGTGAATAATGTGTACAGGTGTGACATCTACAATCTTTATCGATTGGTTCAAATCGTAGGCTATTTTCGCCTTTGGTGAGATAAAGAGGTCCATTTTTTGTAAATGCTGTACCGTGTCTTGCCGCTTTGGTTGGATAAGAGCTATCAAAAGTATCAATCCCCAGAGGAACGCATTCTGCAATCGAGGGTAGATCCCCAATTCCAAGCAGGTGATTGGGCCTATCCGTTGGAAGCTCGGGCAACATTCCGCTGAGCATCGTGATCATTTCGGCTTTGTTTTTGCCCACGCTGCCACCAATAGCAAAGCCATCAAAAGGAAGTTCTCGTAAATACCGGCAACTTTGCAGTCTGAGCTCTGGGTCAATTCCACCATGAATCACTGCATACATCGCTTGATCTTGTGGATTCGAAAGATGGGCCTCTAAAGATCTTTTTTCCCATCGATGGGTGCGTTCGAGTGATTTTATCAAAGCATCCTGACCAATGTGATAGGGCGGGAGCTCATCAAAAGGAATAATAATATCCGCACCGATATCTTTTTGCGCTTGAATAGACGTTTCCGGTGTGAGCAATATCTTTTGGCCATCGCGGTACGAACGAAAAAGCACACCTTCTTCCGTGATTTTCAATACTGAATTGGTGGATTGCTTTGTGCCCTGGCTTTTTAGTTCGCTGGCAACGGAGCCATAAGCTAAAGAAAAGACCTGAAACCCTCCTGAATCAGTAATGATGGGCATGGTTCGGTTCATGAATTTGTGTATACCACCGGCTTCTCGCACCACCTTCGATCCCGGTTGCAGCATCAGATGGTAGGTATTGCAAAACATCAGCTGCAAGCCAATCTCATCCACCGTACGGCTATCGAGCGCCTTCAGTGTCCCATTCGTTCCTACGGCCACAAAATTCGGTGTGTCGATAATGCCGTGAGGGGTATGAATCCGTCCCACACGAGCTCTGGATTTCTTCGACTGATGCACAATCTCAAACTTCATAGACTTTTCTCTCTCTCCACGTCACAAACATCAGGCCGATTACTACGCATTTGATGACAAAACTCATCCAGAAAATCGCTAGCCAGTTGTCCACAACCCCATAAAGCCCCAATAAAGTGAAGAGAAGCGTGTCAACGCCTTGAGAAATCAGGAGCGAGATTATTGAGCGTAACTTCCACGTTATTTGAGGCAGTTGCTTCAATCTGCCAAACAAATAAATATCGAGTCTTTGTACTAAATAGAAGCTTCCTAAGGACGCTATAAGTAGGCGAGGGGCAATCCCGAGCAGTGCTTGATAATGTGTATGAGCCACATCGACTTCGCTGGGAATAAACAATAAATGAATCTGCGACAGGAATGCAAAAATGATCATCGCACCAAAGCTAAGCTGGACCGTCTTTTTCGCCCAAGCTTTGCCATATTCTTGTTGGAGGCAGTTCAGACACATCAGATGTCCAATCACATAAGCATCAGCGCAGGTGACTGTCCAACCCAATAAGTCGATTTGTTTCAGCACAAAGAAGTTAGCAAAGACTGCCAGTAAAACAGCCAGCGCCATCAGCGCCTCTTTCTCTAACCGCCGAGCTACGATGACAGCGCCAACAACGGCTACTATCTGTAATATAAAAATGAGTTCGTTCGTCATCATTCGTAATTTACCTGTTAATTCAAGGTTTTACAATGAGTCTGTTTATAAAAACATCAATAGCAATACTATATTTGTAACAGCAAAGAGTTTTGAAAAAAAAGAAAGAAGACGATTCTAGGTAAGATACACCAATATGCGTAAGTACAGCACAAAGCGGCGTTTCAGGAGTGAAACGCCGCTTTATTCAAAAGATTACTTAGTCATTACCATTCTTCCGTAGTAATTTACAATGCGGACCTCGGCGGGTGTCATCTAATACGTACAACCCCCCATTCAAGTCTGCAACGAATAAACAACCAGATGGCTTATCAAATATTAATTGACCAGATGCTAATGGCAATCCACCATTTTGAGCTTCAAATGCGGCGCCACTAGGTTGCCATTTCGCTAATAATCTTGGATTGCTCGGGTTCTTCACATCGATCATTAATACTCCATCATTAAACCATGACACGGCAAATGTATTGTCATCAAGGAAAATTGGTTGGAAAGATGAGTGAGTAGTATTTAAACTCTGGCAGCTAGCATCAGAGATATTTGCCGAACAATACGTATCGACTGTACTCAACAGTTTCGGTTGAGTAATATTTTTGATATCCCAAATTCTTAACCCTGATGATTTGATAAAACCAGAGTTAATAGTAACTCCTGTAGTTGCTAGCGTGTTGCAAGGGGTTGGATTTCCTGCACAATTTGTTGGCAGTGCTGGATAAACTAGGGTGTAGTTTTTAAATAACGGTGGAACTGGTAATGAGCCCTGTAATCCAAATAACGTCAAACCAGAATAGTAACTAATACCCACCGCAGGAATTGTTGCGCTTGTACCTGCGGCCCCTGCAGAAGCTTCACCGTTAGTATATAAGTTAATCATGATACCACCGATATAGCCTTTTGCAGTGATATTATTTATTTTTTCTTGGAATGTGCATGATCCTCTAATGAATGCTGCCAATTTTGGTGTAGAAGTAGGTACGATTGAATTTGCAGGAAAAATTGAACCTACATTCGCATTACACGCATTACCTACGTATACAATATAATCTGAATCTAATACACCATTATATGGAGCATTTGCAATTTTTGGCGTAAAGCCGAATTCACTCACTAGGACCACATAACTTGGATTAGCTTTGAATTTCATCTTAATAAATGCAGGTGGAGAGCCAGCCACCTCAACCAATAATTTACTGCTCGGATTCGCTACAGAAAATGCACCGCCGACATTTTTTGCTCGATCAGCATCCGTAAGATCTTTTATAATTGAAACTAATTTAATTTTTGGTAATTTACTTACATCTAAAACAGCAACGCCTGAATTCGCCATACCTAAAGTAAGGGTTTTTTTATCAATCAGATTCACA
>CAYUMZ010000027.1:0-12433 GCA_964446105.1 uncultured Gammaproteobacteria bacterium
TGATTTTGATCTTGCTGAAACGCTTTTAAAAATCGATAGCAATATAAATGATAAGCCCATAACGCTAATACTAAAGACAATTTCGCATGAAACCAGCCTTGAGAAAAATACCAATGGGGATTTAAAAAAGCCAACCAGAAACCCAGCGCTGTTGCGATAATTCCACTTGGCGTCATAATGCCTCGATACAATTTTCGTTCCATGATTTTAAATCTTTCGTTGCTGATAGCATCTTCGGCCATTGCGTGATACACGAATAATCGTGGGAGGTAAAAGATTCCTGCGAACCAAGTCACCACAAACACAAAATGAAATGCCTTAATCCATAACATAGTATTAATCCTCTTAATTTTTCCTTGCTGATGATAGCATAAATTATCTTGTTGAATACATTTCTGTGAAAAAATTTATCAATAAAACATGTTGATTCTTGAAAAGTTCTAACAACTCAAGATACGACGACTTAATCGCGACTTAATCGATAGGCCGCGACGACTTAGGCTGACGACTTAAATGTGGCGATGACTTTTTTGCGCATTAATTCGTAGTTTACGATCGGTTTGGGATAATTCAATGATGTTGGTGAAACGCCTTTGGCGTACGGATTATGGATTTGTTTATTATTCAAATGAGTAAGTTCAGGGCAGTATTGTCGAATAAAATCTCCATTGGGATCGAATCGTTCGCTTTGAGTGATAGGATTAAAAATACGAAAATAAGGGACTGCATCGGTTCCTGTGGAAGCACTCCATTGCCAGCCGCCATTATTGGAGGCGAGGTCGCCGTCGATTAAATGTTGCATGAAATATTTTTCGCCCATTCGCCAATCGAGAAATAATGTTTTACTTAAAAACATCGCGACGACCATGCGCAATCGATTGTGCATCCAGCCGGTTTGATTCAATTGGCGCATCGCTGCATCCACAAGTGGAAACCCCGTTTTGCCTGCGCACCACTTTTGAAAGTCATTTTCATCATTACGCCAAGGAAGTTTATCTGTGTCTTTTTTAAACGGTTTGTAGCGACAAATTTCAGGGTGAAAAAATAGTATATGCCTATAAAATTCACGCCAAATAATTTCTGAGAGCCAAGTGGCTGCGCCGATATGCTGTTGAATTTTTTCAAAGTCAGACAGAGATAAAGAGTCTAATATTGCGTGAATACATTGGCTGGGAGAGATAATACCTTGTGCTAAATAAGGTGAAAGTTTGCTTGTTCCTTCTATGCTCGGAAAATCACGTTGTTCATGATAGTGTTCAAGATGGTCATAACAAAATTGTTTCAAGCGCTTCTGAGCTGCTTTTTCTCCTGCAGGCCAAGAGTCTAAATTGATTGTACAATTAAATTCTTTTAATGTTTTAGGAATAGGATCGGGTGAAATTTTCGAATGAAATTGTCGTTTCAACAATGGATGGGGTTTCCAGGCTTCTGTTTCAGTCACTCGCTTTAACCACACTTTTTTAAAAGGAGTAAAAATCTGCATGGGACGATTTTGTTGGCTCAAAACGGTGCCCGGGGGCATAATTAATTGGTCATCAAAATCTTCGATGTTTATTTTCGTTCCTAATTTTTTAGTAACTAACTGATCGCGACGCATCTCATCGACTTCATATTGTTTATTATAAAATAAAGAAGCTATATTAAAGTCTTTGCAAAGTGTCGCTAACACATTGGGGCATTCAGAAAAATAATCGCATGTTCGAATTAATAGTGGGATCCCTAGTTTTTGGCATTGTTCAGATAAATACTCTAAATTATTTAAAATAAATTGTATTTTAATCGGCGCTGCATCATGTCGCTGCCAGGTTTTGGGCGTAAGAATAAAAACAGCAAACAATTCCTCGCATTTTTCCATAGCGGCATTTAAAGCTGTATTGTCAGACACTCGTAAATCTGCCCTGAACCAGTGTAGCCCACGCATCTTTTATCCTTAAAATGAAGTAGTGTAACAGCCGACAATAAGAATTTCGAGATAGGTTTACCGCTCTTTTCTATCTGCACTCTTAGGTAGTCGATTTAGGAGTTGGTGAGCACAGAGCCTAGTTGATGCAATTTCCATGGGTAGTTCACCAGGAATAATTGTTATTTATATGAAATAATGGTAGAATCCACGTTTTATCGGGATATTTGAGCCTGTAGAATGAAACGTATTGACTATCAAAAATGTGAGATTACTCATTATGACTAAAACCACTGAATCCCAGCCAACCAAACCGGAGGCATCAGCTCCTATTCGTTTTACCGACAGTGCGGCTGCCAAAGTCTATGAATTGATTGAAGGGGAGGGCAATTTGGCCCTCAATTTGAGGGTATTCATCAGTGGGGGTGGTTGCTCAGGCTTTCAGTACGGCTTTACCTTCGAAGAAAAGGTAGCCGACGATGATACCGTCATCGAAAAGGCTGTCTTGCGAGAAAATTTCCCTGAAGCGAAGGTACAATTGTTAGTTGACCCTCATAGCTTCCAATATTTGGTGGGAGCCGAAATCGATTATAAAAACGATATTGATGGGCAGCGCTTCGTCATTCGAAATCCCAATGCTAAAACAACTTGCGGATGTGGGTCATCATTTGCACCCGCAGAGCAAGAGGATGAAAATAAAGACTAAGATTAATTTAGTAAACGTAAACCGACGAATATAACTGGTAAGAGGTGTATAATGGCAACTGATAAAACAAGTGCAGACTATGAACGACTAATTGAAGCTGAAGTCACCAAAATCACCGGTGAATTGTGCTGGCCGCAGGCTGAATTAAAAGATACAGTTATTTTTGATAGTCTAACCAATATTAATCAATTTCTGAGTGAATCCTTAGCGGCGGGCTTTTCTGAGCCCACTCAAGCATTTCCTGTCGCGCTTGAGAAAATTCAACGAGCTTTAAAACAAAATCTTGAGAAGCGCGTAGAGCATTTACGCACACTTCAACAAACTAAATCTTCTGATATCAATGAGCAACTCATTACTAAGATGAAGGCTCAAGTAATTTCTGAAAAGGCTCATCTAAGTAAAGTCTATGCCATTTCCGGAAAATTTTTAGAAGAACTTCAGGTTCGATATTTTTCACAGATGCTAGACTCCCACAAGCAAGCTGTTGAGGAATTCGAGTCACAAGCAAACGATTTTGAATATAGAATTGTATTTTCAGATAATGTTGTTGCCTTAGAAGCACGGCTTAAAGACAGCCTTAATGCTTTAAAAGATGAAGATAAAAATCAACTGGTTGCAACCATTGAATCGATGGCTCAGGTTATCGACTATCGCCGACGGATTTATCCCAACGATAATAATCTATTAATTAATCGAGCGAGAATATTAATAACCACAATTATTGAGAGCATGCGATCATATCGTGACCAGCTTATTGGTCACGCATTGCAGTGGCTAAGAACTTCTCATAATACAGTGGCTGATCACTCTGAATTTTCGAAAGAATATAGAGTTAAATATGAATTTTATACGCTATTACACGAAAAATTAGAAGTGATCGCACGATTGCTCCAGGTTTCTTATCAAGAAAATGAACCGGTTGCAAAAACCTTAGCTGAGTTGTTGGAAAATCAGCAAGATTCTTCATTGAAGTATCAAGGTCAACTTAATCTCATAGCACTTGAAAAGTGGGAATTAATCAATCAGATTTTTGCTGATTGTGAAAATTACACCTGCACCGCACGTTTATGGACTACACCCACGGGAATCAATGAGTTGTTAAGTTTGAAAAAACGATGGAACCAATTAGGCAATCAACAATTAACCAATGTGGACTATTATTTTGGTCGTGTGAATAAAATTATTAATAATCGATTGGAAGAAAACGCCGAAAATAAAGATCAAAAACGAACGACCGAAACCCATAATTTCTATCTGGATTATCAAAAAAAATTATCGGATTTGAAGGCTAAGCAAAAAGATCAATGGGTTACAGTAATCAATGCCGCGTTGAGTCTTGGAAATTATTCTGATGCTCAATCAGCTCTGGTGAAAATGCAATTACCCAAAGATGAGAAAGTGAAGTATTGGATTAATCTTACTGCTGCAATTTTCAACAAAGTATGCACGTCTGAAATTGATGAGCGCGAGCGCGATAAACACCTATTTTACGTACTGCGTGCTGCTAAATTAGAGCTTCTAGAATTTCCCTTGGAAGATCAAATTCGGTTTTATGATGAATTGTTGAGCGTAGTAAATAATCAAAATCACAAATATAAAACTCAACTTATGAAAATTCTGTTATTGGCAAGATCCATTGAAGATGCACACGATCCTCAACGCGAAGACCATGCATGGTTTGGTCGTGCAACAGGCATTGAAGAAATTATTCAAAAATTACCTGAGCCGGTTTATTTCTTATATGAATTATCAAATAAAAATAAAGATACTACTAAGAATTCAGAAACTGTTTGGGAATGGGTTGATGGTTTAATTCAGGAGTTGGTAAGAATAGTATCTAGCCGACTCAACTTGTCAGAGAAACAAACCACTCGACACGTCGAAACTCAGAAATTTTATGTTGCTACGAATAATAATTGTGCTCAATATTTGCCTGAGTTTGCTACGATGTACAATGAGACACCTTCAAAATTAAAGAGTAAAAATAAGGAACTCGAATTGCAAGAAGAGAGAGGCCAAGCTCAGAAAGCTCGTTACTAATTTTTTAATAGCGTTTTTTATGCTCGGTTTTTCTTGCTGTTAAAATAACTTTCAAAAATGCTCCAGACTTTGCGTATGATGATGTAAGCGACAGGCACGGCAATGAGCACGATCAATACGCCGGCCATTAAGCATAGCATGATTGAGTAGCAAGGTGTCATTGTAAGGTAAGACATAGTTGCCCCAGGTTTTTAGTTTCCCACTGTTCAATTATAGCCTATTTCACGTGAGTTTGCTGGAAAGCTCTACTCTGGGCCCTGCATAAAAATGTTTAATAAGAATACTGCCTAACCTAGCATAGCAGACGAGATAATTTGAGTGATTCAAATTTGTCTGGTTTCATGCGTTTAGATCGTCTTTTCTGTGGCCCGCAGAAGCATATTCAACTTGCTGATGCGTTTGCATATGAGCCAACATGCGATTGACGTGCGCACGGAATTGATTTCGATAAGCATAAGGCACTGGACTACCGATAGGTAGTTTCACCGTCAGAGGATCGCGATGAACGCCGTTAACGAGGAATTCATAATGCAGATGAGGTCCTGTTGCTAATCCGCTCATGCCCACATAACCAATCACTTGGCCTTGTTGAACGCGTGAGCCTACATTCAATCCGCTCGCGAAGGCTTTCATATGTCCGTAGAGTGTGCTGTATTCACGCCCGTGCTGAATAATCATCACATTGCCATAACCACCTTTACGACCTCGAAATACCACTTGACCGTGTGCAGTTGCTTTAATTGGTGTACCACTGGCTGCTGCGTAATCGACGCCTTGATGTTTTCGTAAACGATGTAAAATGGGATGCCATCTTCCGAGAGAAAAAGTCGAACTAATGCGCGTAAATTTCACAGGAGTACGCGTGAATTGTTTTTTCATGCTCATTCCGTTTGGCGTATAAAAATCGACGTGTCCTTTGGGGTCAACGAATCGAATTGCTCTATACGTACGGCCTTGATTGGTAAATTCCGCAGCGGCTATATGACCCGTGCCCACTTTTTGACCGTCCAAATAACTTTCATCATATAAAATGCTGAAGCTGTCGCCTGATCGAATATTTTTTGCAAAATCGATGTCCCATTGAAAAATTTCAACGAGTTCTTTCAAAATATGGCCTGCAATTTGTTGTCGTTTGCCCGATGCAAATAAAGAATTTTTAATGACCGCATGAGTGTAAGCTTGACGATGATCCAGCTGCACGCTTGTTAGATTAGAATCAAACCCTTCAACGGCTCTGCGAATCGTTAATTGTGTTGTTAAATTCGGTCTGTAACTGAGCTCATGGACTGCATGTTGATCATCATAAACCACTTGAATTCGATCGCCCGTATGAACATGGGTCAAAATTTTATTACGTGGATGTGCGGTAATGATTGAATGCAATTCGGCGTGATCGATTTTGAGCCTGTTGAACAAAGTCGCAATGGTTTCTCCTTCGCGGAGAGTGATGCTCATCTTATTCAGCGGTTTGGTTGATGTGCCGGTTGTTTCTGCAGAATCAGGTTGTACTGAGGAGGCGACTTCAAGGGGTACAGGGGTTTCGGCGAGCACGAACTCATTATTGTCCATGTGGCTGAAAACGACCATTAATATCAGGAGTGTGAGCACAGATCCTGCTAAAACGAGTAACAGGCGTATATGTTGTTGCCACAACGGCCTTGTCAGAAAGGCTGAAGAGCTGATTTGTTGCTGTTGACTGTTCATAATTTCCCTTCACAAAATCGTTGTCATCCGCAAAACCAGTGGTATACCATAACCTGATATGGCGTTGAGGTCAACGGTTTAGCTGTTGCCAGAACGCCTTACGAATGTGTTTATGGGGAATGTAAGCGAAGTTCGCTTTTACCATTCTAAAAGGCTAGTCCCAATATATAACGTGGGAAGGAGTTTCCCGCGGTAGCGGGCACTCCTGAAGGTTCCCTCAGAGTTTCACCTTTGGGTGAGAGTCTCGCGCCTGGGTGAATGCTCCAACCCTGGGTGGTCGTTTAATGATAAGTGGGCTTTTTGATATATAAAGTGAGGATCTTGGCGTGACTACCAATGAAATGATGCAGGAAATCAAACGCGGCACTATAGAAGTGATCGTTGAATCAGAATTGCACGCAAAACTTGAAGAGGGGCGACCTCTTCGAATTAAACTGGGCCTTGACCCCACGGCGCCTGATTTGCACTTGGGCCACACGGTCGTGATCAATAAGATGCGTCAATTTCAGCAATGGGGCCACGAGATCCTTTTTTTGATCGGTGATTTCACGGCCATGATCGGAGATCCTAGTGGGAAAAATGCTACCCGTCCACCGCTCAGTCGTGAAGAAGTTTTAAAAAACGCAGAAACCTACGAAAAACAAATTTTCAAAATTCTTGATCCGCAAAAAACACAAGTGATGTTTAACTCACAATGGATGAAAGACAAACCCGCGGCGTTTATGATTGAGCTTGCATCAAAATATACTGTGGCGCGCATGTTAGAGCGTGATGATTTTCATAAGCGATATACATCCGAACAACCTATTGCCGTGCACGAATTTTTATATCCTTTATTGCAAGGCTACGATTCAGTTGAAATGAAAGCCGATATTGAATTAGGTGGATCCGATCAGAAATTTAATTTATTAGTTGGGCGTGAATTACAAAAAGCCTGGGGGCAAAAGCCTCAATGTATCATTACGACGCCATTGCTGGAAGGAACTGATGGCGTACAAAAAATGTCTAAATCGTTAAATAATTATATTGGTATTGATGATGCGCCGGACGATATGTTTGGAAAAATAATGTCCATTAATGACGAAATCATGTGGAAATATTTTGAGTTGTTGAGCTTCAGACAATTAACTGAAATTAATCAATGGCGCGAAGAAACAAAAACCGGTCTCAATCCTCGCGATATAAAAATTAAATTAGCCGAAGAAATTGTCGAACGATTTCACGATAAAAACGCTGCGCGACAAGCCCACGAAAATTTTCTATCGCGTTTTGCCCGTCATGAAATTCCCGAAGACATTGAAGTTCAAATAATTACTGCAAAAGATAATTCTGGTATTTCTATTGCTCATTTATTAAAAGAAGCGGGATTGGTTTCGGGCACCTCAGAAGCGAATCGATTAATTGATCAGGGTGGCGTGAAAATTAATGGCGAAAAAATTTCCGATGGCTCACGATTAATCGCCGTCGGCGAAACGAATTTATATCAAGTCGGTAAGCGACGCTTCGCGAAGATCGAAGTGAAAAAATAAGGGGCAACGATTGGCTTGTTTAAGCCACGAGGCCCCTCAATTCTACAGTGCCTTTTTGTATCTCTTCTGCAACTGTTTCTGCCGTTGGTCGCAAATCAGGTTTTTTCCACATTGAAGAAATGATTTTGCTGAAAAAAGGGGGCGTTGTAGGTGGGATTTCTTCTGTCTTTCCGCAGAAAATATTAAAAGTCACTGAGTGTTCATTCTGAATATTTTCATAGGGCAAACGTCTTGAAGCTATTTCCCAAAAGATCATCCCACAACTATAAATGTCAGATTCTTTGCTGTGCTTGTTGCCTTTTTCAGGATCTATTACTTCAGGGGCGGTCCATCGAATACTGCCTACAAAACCTGTTTTTGCTGATTTACTTGCCAGGCTACCGGTTGTGATTTTGGTTTTAGCCAGCCCTAAGTCAGCTATTTTGGCCTCATATTCTGCGCCCACCAAAATATTCGGGCTCTTTAAATCGCGGTGGAGTATATTTTTACTGTGTAAATAGCTCAAGCCTTGGGCAATAGCGAAACTTATACGGATTCTTACTGTGGGCCAAGGTAATTGTTCAGTTGGGGTGCGCAGCAAGTCGTACAAGGATTTTTTAGGCATATATTCCATAACCATGCCATATTGCCCGCCCTTATTACAAATTCCGTATAAGCGCACAATATGCGGGCAGGAGTTGCATTGCGCTAGTAGTTCTACTTCCTGCTGGAATGTTTTGGCGTCTTGCTCATTCATATTGAAGGTGTGTAATACTTTTACAGCTAAATCTTTGTCTTGATAGCGAACTTTATAGACTGACCCAAAACCTCCTTTGCCGAGTGGTTCTCCTTTTTCAGGTTGTAATTCATCCCACTGAAAATTTTGGAGAGAATTTTGTGGGGCAAGCGTTAGTTCTTGATTGTCGTTTGCAGTCTTAAGTGCTGTTGTTGTTTGTGGTTTAGGATTAAGATGGGCGTTAATCTCAGCCAATTTCAATTTGGCATCATTATTATCTTTAAGGCAGGGTGTTTCATACCACACTTGAGCTTCCTTAAGATTTTTATTCACCGATTTGCCCTGATAAAAGCAATTCGCTACAAACATGACACTATCAGAATCGGTGCGTCCTTGCTTCTCAGCCAGCAAGTAATAGCGTTTAAATATTTCTTCTGCTCCAGGAGCGAATTTAGCGAGATAGTTTAGATAGCCCTCAACCACCTTAAGGACACGTTCTATATTGTTATCGCGGTGTCCTAGCTTATAGGCAGATTGCAAATATTTTAGGCATAAGGGTAAATATTTTTCTGGATTCAGATAGTCATTAGTGAGGTTGTTGAAGAGTAGATAGGCTGTTCGAATATAATCTTCTTTAAGTTGAAACTTGTCACACAATTGTTCTCTGATTTCAGCAGCTCTCCCTAAGTGACCAACGCTGCTGGTAGTAGTATTACCTTTTTGAACACGGTATCCATGCTCAAATATTTCAGCGCATTGGCGATAACCATACTCATTATAGCCGCCGGCATTTATGGCAGCCAAATGGAATGTCTGCGCTTCACAGTGGTCTTTCTCAACATGAGTGCCTGAGTATAACATATTGCCACACTCATAATTTGCTCTCCGATAATCATCGCTGTCTTTTTTGGGGGTTAGCAGAGCGCGTAGCCACCATTCGATAAATGTTTCATCTCCGCCAGCTAATACACTTTCTGCTGGTCTAAAAACAATGAAAGGAGCATTCTTCGTGATTCTGTTTAAGGCATTGGTCATAGGCCTTTGTAGGTCACTCGACATTTTAGGGCCGAAATACGCTTGAATCTGCTTGATGAGAGACTCTCTTTCTTTGTCTTTATAGAGCATCTCTTTGCCTAATTTAATTAACTGCACTAGCAGATTGTGTACGGCAATGGCATCATTATTGCTTGGAAAATGTGGCTTTAGATTTCGATTAAACCACGAAGTAAAATCTTGATTCTCTTGCTTTTTCACGGCTATTTTCCTTAATAAAACGTTGAAAAATTGTGTATTTAGTATGCACACATTGCACTCTGGATAATTGTAGAGGGTAAAGCAACAGATATTTTATTTCAAGCCAGGTATTTGTAGCTCACTATTTCTAGAAGGAAATGTCGTCGTATCTTGAGTTGTTAGTACTTTTAGAAAATCATCATGAGTGTTAATTTAATCACCCTTTGATATTGCTATTTATATATAGATATACGCCTTGATATTCGGCTCTAAGAACAAAGTAAATTCGAGTTGGTTATAACAAAAAAAACAGTGGATGAAATGATTGCCTGTAAAGGTTTTTAGTTTAAGCTAGCATTTTCGAAGCGATAATTAGTAGACAATCTTCACGATTCTCAGAAAGTACTAACAACTCAAGATACGACGACAATCTCCCGCGCGCGACGACAATCACGTAGCTCTGTTGTCATTTTGTGGCTTGAAGGTTGGCTATAGGGAGTTGCTGCGCGCTCACTTCGCCTCTTTCATTTATCACGATAGCGGCTTCAGAAAATTGTGAGGCGATTAAATTTTCTACGGCTGGTCGGTTCATGGTTCTAAAGCTTAATGGGTTGTGATGCGTAAAACCCGGGATGATTTTGTTTGCCCAATGAAACGCTGAAATCACATCACTGGCTTGATGTCGAACAGACCAGGTGTTGTATAAAAGAGCTGGCAAATACGTGACTAAAATGTCGCTTGTGAATGTTTTTTTGTGTAGTTCAAGTAGTGCATTTCGCTCAGGATAATCTTGTAGTGCATTGAACATATTTGAAGCTGCGGTGGGCGTCATAAGATTCGTCATTGTCATGATGCGCGTTAATAATAAAGCTTCATCTTCTTTCGCATTTATTTTTAGGTGTTTAGCGCAGAGATTTGCATAAGTAACAGCGGTGCTTTTGTTGCGATCTTGAAGATGAATATTCATCGCTTCATGTAATAAATTCGCCCTCAGTGCGACACTTTCGTCGAAGAAAATTGCGCTATCCAATTTAATATGTCCATTAAATCCAAAAGCATTTATTAACCAATAGTGCTTCCAAAAGGATAAGGCTTCTGGTGCTGGAGTTGCACGCTCAAAATCTTGAAATGCAGAATTGTTTTCTAAATAAAACATATGTCGCCAATGTTGCTTATCATTTGGAAACGCAAAATGAAGTAAGTGTTGAACGTCAGTGCTTGCGCGAGAATAAGCAGGATACATATGTGGGATCAAAGACATTGTAAAGCCGCTAAATTGCACGCTGTCGTAAGGATATTGCTTTGCATATTCCGTTTGGGCAATATAAGACTTGGCTATTGGTGATAATGTTACAGCACCAATTAAAACGGCACGAATTTGTGCATCAATCTCAGTATTGTTAATTTGAAATTCTCTTAAAAGATCGCAAAAATCATAATAAGATAATTTTTCAGCCTCACTTTGATCCTTAATAAAGGTCATGTAACTTTTCCAGATATCTTCTGGATTATTGATGTCAGTTTGGACAACTAACAGTAACATTTCTATCCGAGTTAATGCGCGTAGTATTTCTCGACTGAGGTGATTGCTAATATTAACTTTATTATCTAAAGCATCATAAATAACAGAAGCTTGTGGCGTAAACTCTGTATTTTGCTGTACCCAATCTAATTGCTCTACAATCAGCGATAATAATTCTTCAGGTAAATTAGAAATCCTTGGGTAATGAGTGCCTAATAATGTCTCCATGTTAGTTAAATACGCCTTACGGCTATACTTTTTGGGGTCCAGAGGTTCTTCAGAGTCGGTAGAATTAAGCAAAGTCACTGCGCTTCCTGCGACTATGCTCGTAATTAAAGATGTTGGCCATTGATGCTCTGTTGGATCGGCTCTGTGGTACTGATCTTTTAACTTAAATTCATACAGTGAGCGTTCATGAGTACGTCTTAAACGTGTCATCACCTTGTTGATATTTGGCCCCATTTGCTTAACAAGATCAAAGTATTTACTGCGCATCTGACTATTACCTCATGATGGATGTATTTTTTTAAGAATACCCTATAGTATCTATTCAGGGTTGTTTGTCTAGAGGGGAGGCAGGCCCTGGCCCTTTTCTCTTGTAAATGTCCAGTTATTATCAGGAACACCATGGCTGAACTCATTATTGTTCGAGTAACACCCAAAGCATCTTCGAATCGGATTAAAATCGAAGAGATGTCAGATGGGTCTACTCGATATCGAGTGTATGTAACCGTAGCTGCCGAAGATGGTAAAGCGAATGAAGCAGTCTTGAAGTTGTTGGCAAATAAATATGTCGTCGTATCTTGAGTTGTTAGTACTTTTAGAAAATCATCATGAATGATAATTCAATCACCCTTTGATATTGCTATTTGTTCATGGATATACGCTTTGATAGGCAGTTCAAAATAAAAAATAAAGATAAGTTGGTTTTAACAAAAAAACAGCGGGTGAATTGAATATCCACAATGGTTTTTAGTTTAAAGATAGTGTTTGCGATCCAATAATTAGCAAACAAACATTACGGTTCTCTGAAAGTACTAACAACTCAAGATACGACGACAATCCAGTATGTACGCGGTTACCA
>CAYUMZ010000028.1:0-3166 GCA_964446105.1 uncultured Gammaproteobacteria bacterium
GAATACCGCTGTTGATGTGGACACCACCAGAATCACCTGGGAAACACCAATAATCATGGTCGAACACTTTGTTAGGATTGTTCTTACAGTTTGGATTCCATAAATCACGCACAGTGCCGCTGGCAGTATCATTCTCACCCGATAACCACCGGTAAGTTTCATTCGCTACCGGGCCGCCGGGACGAATGCGGCCCTCAACACGAGTGTTCCGTAAAGCTTCTTTAATGGCTTTGCCGTCTTCTAAAGAAATCACGACAGCAGGTATTGTGACGGTGTTATCAGAGCCATCTATACCGCTAAGACTATTTGGTTTATTGTCAACAATAACTACCCCAATAGCCTCTTTATCTTCAGCATTTTTTATTTTTTCCTCGTCGGAGCAGTCTCCTCGATCGATTAGCGCGATCTTACCTTTCAGATCACCGCTAATTGCTCCGCAACCATTTAATGGTGATGTTGCAACAATCTCACCGGGGAAAACTGTGTTGATAATGGGACCAAAGCTCGCAGCAAACGATTGTTTTGCACCCGCTATATTGGAAGGATAAGTCACTTTTAACTCGCCGATTCTTTGTGAAGTTATTTTTTGTAATGAGTCAGCATATTTGCTGCAATCTTCGGCAGTTCTTTTTATTGTCCTGGGATATTTACCAGGATCACTGATTAAATCGACCGTTTCACCCCAAATATCGGAGTAGGCTTCATTTAATGCGCCTGATTGCCACTCATAAACTAAATTCGCCATAAATTGAGTATAGGCATGTCCCCACTCGTGGGCGACCGAATCACGGCCAGTCACGCCAGGACAGAAGTATACAAATTCTCCATTCCAAGCGGCATTAGGGCAATCGTTCGCATAATAATCAAATACAATATCCATCTTAGATCCTTTACCATCGAAAGAATCACGACCAAATGTGTTAAAGAATAAGTCATACGTTGCTTTCATAGTCTGTAGTATGTTGTTTGCTTCAAGCTTACAGTCTGGGAAATTAGTGCGGGTATTGCAAAATCCTGTCGCGGGCAATGGATTACCTTCTACCCAAAAAGGCTTATTGGGATAATTAATGTAATCCTCCTTATACCTTCCGTCATAAGCACGGCGATAAAGACGTTTATTAATGGCATCAATGGTATGAATCACAGTACCTCGTTGTGCATCTACATAAACAAATTTTCGAATGTTGGCACCATTTCCTATTTCGACTTGGTAAGCGAGATAATTAGAACCTTGTGTTTTTTTCGCAAGATTTTCTCGAAAGACCATGAGCGTAGTAGAAATAGGTGCTACGCCGTTACCTGGTTGAGCTGATTGTGCTGCAACAGTCTGTGCCTGAGTGTTAGAAATGCTAGGCGTGGTATTAACATTTATGTTTGGTACAAATGTACCATTGACGGCGGTGATGTCGCCCTCTTGATTAAAGTGGGCCTTGAGGGTGCCACCAAATACCTCAACTCCTTGGTATTGTTGTTGATAAGTGAGATGACTCATTCCTAAATTGTCAGTGTCTGTTTTTTGAAACTTGAGTTCTTTACTCGGATTACGAATGCCAAATAGTCCACCGTTAATCCTAAAAAAGTCTTCTGCATTGGCTTCTGGAGATTTTTTGGGATCACTTTTATATAATACTTCGCCTGGGGGAGCCGACACAAAGCTAGCGGTATTAGTCGCATTATTTGGGGTGATTTTAAATTCAGCAAGTTTTGCTACGTTGGATTTAGTTGGATGGCTTGGGTGAAAAATTCTGGAGGGCGAATGTACAGTTTTTTCGATTGCCGAACTGAAAGATTCGATGCTAGCAATAATCTTTGGCTCAGACTCAGGGAACCACACGACATAGCCGATCACCAGTAAGATCAGCACCACTAGAATAATCAGTAAAAGCTTTTTCATTGTTTTGCTCCTCAATGTACTAATTATAGTTCATTTAGGGATTGTCGGGATTGTCGTCGTATCTTGAGTTGTTAGTACTTCTAAAGAATCGTCATGATCGTTAGCTAATTAATATGTCGAATATGCCACCTTATCCTAAAAAATTAAAGCGTGAATATATTCACAAAACAATTTTTGTATCTAAATGATTTGTTATCTTAAGGCTTTACTATCACATGTTTAGAAATAATTTTTAGTGTTAATTCAAAATTTATTTTGTAATTTTGAACCGGCCTTCAGGGCGTATATATGCCAACAAGTAGTATTTCAAAAAGATTATTAAATTAGAAATGATGATGATTTTTCAAAAGTACTAACAACTCAAGATACGACGACATCGACCATTCTGGCGACAATTCGTCTTAATGGTAGGATTTTTTTAAACTGGCAAGCTCCATTTTGCAGAGGGCTAATAAAGATTGTAAAGCAGCAGAAGTTGTCAAAGCCGTTTCAAAATTATTTAATGATAGGCTGATGGCTGAGTACTTGCAGGTAGCTAAGTATTCAGCAATTTCTTTTATCTTATATCCACCAATATATCTGGATAAATAGATGAAAATTGATCTTGGGATATTCATATGGCCACGGCATGATTTTACTAGTTCTTGAGGTGTGGCTCCGGAAACTTTCTCAACAGCCTCAAGAATATCTTCAAAATAATATTTTTGAGAAAATATTTTCGTATCTGTAATCTCGGGCGAAGTTGGAATTTTAAAGTCTAGGCTATCGATAAATTGCTCAGTCGCTAAGATTGGCTTTATTTTTTTTGAAGAATAAAACTTCTCTATAGTTTCTTCATTTCCTACTTCAGTATATTTTCTGAGTCGTAATACTGGGTTTTCACCTTGAAAATAATTATAGGTGAAATCTGTGTATAGCCAGGAAGGTTTATTTTTGCGGCCAATATAGTAGGGATAACTAGACCATGGAAAATCATCCAGATTCTCAATCATTTTTGCTTCAAGCGGATTTAGGTGAATATATCGAGAAACTTGTAATAGATATTCATCGTGGTCGATTAGTATTGCTTTGTAGCGACCACGAAGCACTGGCCCATCTCTGGACGTATCTCTGTTAAAGCTTTTTGTATAGACACTGTCGAGATATTTCATTGCAGAGGGCAGGTTGGGCTCGGGTGTTCGTAATAGTAGGTGATAATGATTCGTCATCAAGCAATAAGCATGTATTTCTATCTTATAAATGCTCGAGATTTTATTCAATAAATCCAAAAAA
>CAYUMZ010000028.1:3176-12410 GCA_964446105.1 uncultured Gammaproteobacteria bacterium
CACGATTCATTACGTGGTACCAAGCGCCTGGGTATAAAATGCGTAATTGTCTAGCCATAATGATAAATGCTATCAGGATTTTTATTTCTTCTATATCCGTGTTTTTTAAAAATAATCTAGAATATTTTTGATCATCGTAATGGTTAATAGAAGGTAGATCATGCTAAAATATAGTATAATTATTGCCATAATAATTTTATTTTGATATGGATTTCCCTAAAGTACTAACAACTCAAGATACGACACCTTATCTTTACGAGTAAGGAATTGATATCATTATATTTATGCAGTCCTTGAACTTAAAAAAACTTTGTGTATTACGAGTTGATCATAATAATATTATTTCTAGGACACAGCCACAATCTTGGGATGTATTGTAGGATTTTATTACATTGATCTCATTTGAAAGTTAATAAGGAGTTATTATGAAAACGATTTTTATCCTAGCGTTTATCGCTTCTTTTTTTACAACTTTTACAACATACAGTTATGCTGATAACAAGAGTATTTATACAAGTATCAATAGCAAAGACTGTAAGATAATCAAGAATGATCCAACTGAAGCAGGCTCATATGAAGCAGAATGCCAAGGGGTGAGTGGTTATACAGTCCATCTTCTTGAAGGTGATCTTAGACAAACACTTAATATCATTACGCCTAGAAAAAAAACATTTCAGCTCAATTTTTGGGGGTTTTATAGTGGATTTTCAAAGGTAGGAGATAGAATTGAATGGCGAATAAAAAGAGGTATCCCCATCGCTTTGATTGCACGCTATAACGTAGAAAATAATGAAAATTCGAAAAAAAATCGATCCTATCTCATAATTTCGAAGATTAGCAAAGAGTCATCTTGTGTTACTAATGTAGTTCCCCCAAAAGCAAATCAAAATCAAGAAGCACGAAAATTGGCAGATGTTGCATTCACACAACCTTGTAAATAAGAGATTGTCGTCGTATCTTGAGTTGTTAGTACTTTTTGATAATCGTAATTATTATAAGATAGCTAACGAATAGAAAATGCTATTTTATTTTATAAATCAATAGTTGTAATAATTTCAGAAAATGTTTTTTGAATCGCATAAATTTACTGCGTTACGATATTTGAAATGCCATGTTTAACAATGAGCATAAGTGTGCAATGTGAATTTATTTTGTAATATTGAAAAGAGAATTACGCCATATGTTGATCAAAAAGTAACAGTTTAAAAGGCCAGATAAATAAGAATTCATGATGATTTTCTATAAGTACTAACAACTCAAGATACGACACCCGATCTTGACTTTTATTCTTGCGAAACTTATGATGGTAATTAAGTAATTTTTTCAAGGAATGTATTATATGTTTTTTCGAGCAATGTTTGCAGCGCTATTATTTGGTTGTTTTGTTAATGTGGTTTACGGCGGAAATTCATTCCATAAATTGGAGAATACAGATCTTTATCAAATAGAAATAGATGTTCCTAAAGCAATAATGTCAATTGAGGGATTGAAGAATGATGTATTAAAGCGTTTCAAGTTGGCGGCAGATGAGACAAAAAATAGTGCGGAAGAAGGGAAGAAAAGTGGCGAAGAACATTTTTTTGCTCACAGTTTATCGACAAAATGGCAAGTGACTTTTGAAAATTCTGAAGTCATTAGTATTTCAGGAATTACCGATGAGTATCAAGGCGGCGCGCACCCTCATACTTATTATGAGTCGATCGTGTGGGATAAAAAAGCAAAGCGAGCAGTGCCTTTAAGAGCTTTATTTAATGAAAATCAAGCTGAAATTGCACTTAAAGCTATCGCGGAATCTGCTCAAAAGTCTTGGGTAAAAATTTATACTCAACGCAGTGGGGAAGCGCCTAGTTCCGATATGCTCACTCAGGCTAAAGAAGGCATAACACCTATTGGAGAGTCTATGAAAAACTATGCGCTCACTCATGCCAAAAATCAGTCTAAAGTCAATGGAATTGTTCTGCTTTATGGAGCGGGAGAGATTTGGGCCCATGCGTTGGGCGAATTTCGTATACCAGTCGCGCTACCTGTTTTTAATCAATATCTCAAGCCTAAATGGCGAGCAATTTTTAAAAATGAGATAGTTTAGAATTGTCATTGTGATAATGCGTGCTAAATATTTTTTTTTGAGCTTTTTAACATATCCGCTTACTGATTACCTATCATATTTTTAATGATGAGTAGAGTAGTTAAAATTTATTTTGTAATTTTGAGTTTTAAATTATGGCTCATATCTATAAAAAAATAGTGGTTTTAAATGGTTGGTAAGTAAGAAGTCATAATGATTTTACAAAAGTACTAACAACTCAAGATACGACGACAATTAGACATAAAGGACAACAGAATGAAAATCATGCTTGAAGTAATAGCGCCTAATGGACGAAAGATTGAACCCTCGCTTGTGGTGAGTAAACGCGGATGGAATGACGTTCAATATTTTAATCTATATCATGCCGGTATGCATCTTGGACAAGTTAGGGTAAGTATTGACAGTGATCATTTGTTTATTATGGGGATGGATAATTACACCTCAAACTTACCATTTTCGCAAAGATATCGTGGCGTTGGTCGAGCCTTGCATGATATTGTTTTTCAAGCAAGCTTGGATTATGGCAAAAAGGGACGTGTAGAATTAATAGCTGATAAAGGAGCTGGGCTGTTCCATATGAAATGTGGGTTTGTACATAGTGAACCTGGAAAGACCGCTATTGTGGAAGCTGAAATCGAACATGCGGAAGCTTCTAGAGTAAAAGGATTGGTTTCAAATATATATAAAAGAAGGGCATACGATGGTCCTATGGTTTTACCGCCCGAGGAAATCCAACGTAAAATAGCTGAACAGAAAGAGCGTCTAACCGAAGAATCTGTGGCCTCTTATACGCCAAAGCTTTCAGCCGGAGTGAGTCACCCGATTTATCAAAAGGTCGAAAACCTCGTTCAACAGGGGAAATTGAGCAGATATAATGCAAAACAATTAATATCAAAATTACTTCATCCTTCTCATCCAGGAGATCAAGAAACATGGCAATACGCATTATCTTCAGATGGATTAAAAGCTATGGCTCTGGAATTTTTGAGTGGTTGGAGTATAGGTGTATATTTCTCTCAATCGAACTCGCCAAAATTAAAACATATGCTTAGTCCTCATGGTATGTATGCCTTTTCTCAGTTTTTACTTGGATGGCAAATCTGCTCATCGCTTTATTCAAGTACACTAGAGTTTATTTTGAGTGATTATGGCATATTAATTCTTGAAGATAATCCAACAATAATTACCACTTTGTATGGTAAGTCCTTTCGCGAAAAAACGTTGTCTCAATGCTCTTATGAACGCTTGCAATTTAATGAAATTACGCTCGATAGACTCTTTGAAGAACCTATGCAATGTTTAACTGATAAATTTAAAATTAGATAAGTTTTAGCTTGAAATCATGATTTATGTTAAAAGCGCCTCATTTGACCATTAGAGCAATGTCTTCCCGACTAATCTAAGGCACACTTTATTTTAGTCCCGACTTTTTTAAAATGTGATTTATTACAGTAGGCGTTCAGTAGATGGTTTACTTAATACTCGATCTTAAGACAGGAGCTTTTCTGGATGTGATGCATAAATTTCTTGAATAGTGTCTTTTTCAAATTCTTTAGTGATATATTCAATTGATTTTCTGTTGTTGATAATGTATGCCACAGCTGGATTAAGACTCCCCAGAAATTTACTATGAATGCGTTATTATGCTGACTCATGTGTAATTTTTTCGATTTAAAACCGCCCATCATTTTTTGATCTTGACGAACTTTATCAAGTCGCTTTTGCTTCATGGTCTTCTCATATAACTTGAGATAATTTTGACTTGCTGGAATTTAACAGGGCTGTGATTTGTTTTGGGCAATATCCAGGTGTAGCCGATTATTGGCATTGTAAGGATTATACGGAGAGGAATCAATGCAAAAGGGGGTCAAAGCCCGCCCCAATCCTCAAGCCACAAAGCGGGCTTTTCATTTCGGAATTTTTTGACGAGTGCAATGCAATCAGGATCGTTGAGTGAAATAACTTCAACACCTTTTTGTTTGAGCAGATCTACGTTAGCGGGTCCAGAATTTACGGCGTCGCCAATTACAACACGGCCGATTTTGAACTGGATAATAGTGCCGGTACACATCATGCAAGGACTTAATGTTGTATACATGGTCGTTTTGCGTCTAGAGGGCATCCGACCCGCATCGCGCATTGCCGACATTTCACCGTGAAGTATGGGATTTCCTTCCTGCACAAGATTATTATGGCCCTTGCCAAGTACTTTGCCATTCTCGTCAACGATGACACTGCCAATAGGACAACCACCTTCATTATAGCTCTTTAATGCTTGTTCATAGGCGAGGTGCATGAAATATTGATCATCCAATTGGTGCTTCTGCGATTTTGGATCTGATCTTAATTTGGTTTCCATAGATTCTCCTTTTTGAACATGAGCGTTGCAGCTCTATGTTATTACAAAAGCAGCTAACAAAATTAAGAATTTTCTCATCATTATTCCTTGTTGGCACTAGAATAGACATAATCAGTATTTCCCATTTTAAAGATTTTTGTCAATAAAAAAATTATTTCCCTGTGATAGCTAGTTAAGAGTACAATTTCTCTTGAGGTACTAACAGCTCAAGATACGATCAGTGACGAATAGTCTTAATAGTTAATATCTGGAATGTATGAAGATGAGCTTGTCTCTTGGCTGGTTTTTGTGCGTTTTTGATCTGGCTCTTTAGCTGCATTTAATTCAGGACTGATCACCTGATGACCTTTATGACTTTTGGCTAGATTTAATGCTTTTTCAAACAACCTAAAAGTGCTCATCATGATTTCATCTGTCCACATCTCTTTTTTTATTTCAATTTCAGAAATCATTGATAATAGACTACCTTTTTCTAATTTTGAATTTTGTCGAAACATTACAATAACGGTTAAGTAAATTCTCGTCAACTCTCTGTGCATTTCATCTTGTGAGCTATTTAGACATGCAATAAAATTATCGATGTTGATTTCATCTAGGCATGATGGTGTTTTGCTCTCCCTATTTAAAAAAAGGAACCTGTCTAAGTAAAAATTCAAAAAATCATCTATGCATTTTCTGGCAACTAAAAAATTCGAAGGGTAAATTTCAATAACATTGTTGATTGCGTTCACAATTGATTTGAAGGCTTTGCTAGTATTGGCTATATCTAAGGCAACAGTTTCACTGTTTTGAATATATGTAAGATCTTGAAATGCCTGTAAATAAAATTTTATAGCATCCGGAAATTGATTGTTTCTGGAGTGATCATCTGCTATTGCAATTTGGCATTCAAAGGCGCATCGAAAATCTTCAGCGATGTGATTCATTATGCGATGAAATCCTGCGAGTGCCTGATCATATTTTTTTTCAGCTATCAATTTGCGGATATATTCACGTTTTGGGTCATCAGGAGCGATATATTCAAATACAGGAAGTATGGTTACTTTGTGCTGTATTACTGGACTAGCTTGATTTGGGGTAGGTGGTTTCGCTGTTGAGTTGGGTTGCTGTTGTGCAGAAAAAAATCGGGGTTCTGCTCGTGGTGAAAGGGCTTTTACAGCTAGGGCCTCAACTTGCTGTGCTAAAGGCTCAACTTTTACAGTAGTGTTTAATACTCCCAAAGCTTTTTTATATAAATTAAAAGATTGTGTTATAACAGCATCATCGCTGAAAAGACTATGGTTTTTTTCAGGGCTCATGTCATCATGAAATAATGATATTATAGCTATATAATTTTTGAGTCTTTCTTCTTCTGAACGTGAGGGCGCCTTGCTCGATAGTACTGTAATTGGGCCGTCAATTTTGAGTTCAAGTGTGTTAAGTCTAGGTAATCTTTGTGATGTTTTATTTAAAATTTTAGCACTATCTAGGTAAAAATTTAAAAACCTTCCTAAGGTATCCACAATCTGTGACCAATCAGTCGAAAGACAAAGGAGCTTGTTGATACTCTGTAGTAGAGCTTCAAGTGCATCCCTAATGTTTGTATTGTCTTCATCAACCAATTCACTTTTTTCGATGGTCCGTAATGAAAATAAACACTTTTGGTAAAAATCGATAGCTTTCAGAGTGTTTTCTGTGCCACCTTTAGCAATTAGCTTATTGCCCCATTCATATTTAGTTCTGGCATCTTCTCTGTTTTTCATATGCTAATTATACCTCCGGTAAAATTAATCTGGTAAGAAAAAATTTATAAATTTAATGAAAATCGTTGGTTAAAATTATACCAAATCTGTCATATATGCAATATCTTCAAGATTGTTGCCTTTAGATGGCTAAATGAGAAACAGAGTGATTTTCTAATGTAACTCAATACAATAACGATTCGATCGGTTACGGCTGAGTAGAGGTTGCTAATCGCGCTGCGTGAGTATTAAAAGTAACCGTAAATTAGTGTAAATAATATCAAAAAGAAAATCGTGTTGATTATTCTTTGCTTTTTATTTTTCAGAATTAATTTTATCTTAAGCGTGGGGAAAATACAGAGAAAATTATTAATGTAAAATAAACCATCAAAGGCATAGTGCCAACATGAGAGATGTAAAGCATCAGTAAGGTTCCTGTAATAATTATTAAAAACGGTAATTCTGCAGGATATCTCTTCAAAATCTGTGCATAAAAAAACAATAAAATTGAGGCAAAAAAGATTGCTCCGAGTACATCAAAATAATTATGATACCCAAAATAGACCAGGCTCATTCCAATGCCAGTTAGCAGGATTAATGTTGCTATTCTTATAAATACATTGCGATATTGATACGCTAGCCACCCATATAACACGGCCGTTGTTTGCATATGTCCGCTTGGAAATGCAAAGCCTGGTTTATGCAGCCACGCTGCTAAGGGAATTTGAAACGTCTCTTTCAGGGCTATATTTAAGATCATGCTCAATAGTACTAGACAAATCACCTGAAGAAAAATTGTTCTATCAAGCCAAATTAATCCAATAATTAATAATGGCGCGATAATAAAGGAGTGACTAAATGAAAGGAAAAATTCTGCTACATGACTGATAATCACTGTTGTATCCGTGTTGTAAATACCGGTTATTTTATCATGATTTCGATCTAATTATCATAGAGTGACATTGTAAAGATACTTCGAAAAGGGGCCGAGCCTGTGCGGCTCGACCCCTTATTGAATTATGGACAGCTTCCATCTGACACTAGTGAGACTCCAGTCGGTGTATTGCCAAGGTTGGCAAGATCAAGAACAGCTTTATTATTGTTGCCAGTGGAGTCTGTGTTACCGAAGCAAAAGCCTTTTGCGAAAGTAATATAAGCTTGACTGAATCCCGATGGAGTTCCTACTGAACCTCCTACGAGTAAAGCACCACCTTTTCCTGCTCCAGCATTGTTATTGATAAAAGTATTCTTGGATAGGCTCATATTAGCTCCCAATTGGCCAGCAATGGCAGCGCCACCGGGTGACATTACGCTCACACTTGCAGCACCTCCAGAGTTAAATTGTGCAACAAGACTAAAGAAATCTTTGGGAGTAAAAATTGCTGTGGAAGGAATTCCAACAATTGAATTTCCAGTGAAAACAGAATTAGAAATAGTAATAGGAGGTCGATCTGCGAGATTGGTCGCACCAAAAATCGCATTACCAAAAGCTGTTCCTGCAATCGCTCCTCCAATGACCCACGCTTGATTAGAGCTAAAGACGCTATAAGCAATGGTTGTAGGAATACCATCGGCATAAATTCCGCCGCCCGTTCCGGCAATATTATTTGTGAGTACACTGTTAGTAATTGTAGCAGCTGAACCAACTTGAGGGTTGTTTGCCAAGATAAGAATACCACCGCCTCCAAATGAAGCACCCGTATTGTTGTTGAAAATAGAGGTATCAATATTGAGTGTATATGGATCACTGTCATTAAATGGGATGTGGAAGAATATGCCGCCACCACCCGCAATAATGCCTGAAGCATTATTTTGAAAATTAGAAGCAGAGATTTTTAAATTAACACGGTTGACACCGATTGCTCCGCCAGCGGCATCGGGTAAAATAGTGCTCACTGCTTTATTATTATTGAAATTTCCCAGAATAATATTAATGTTATTTCCGCCATCGGAGTGAATTGCGCCACCATTTCGATCAGCAATATTATTACTAAATGAACTCAATGAAATATTCATATTACCCTCTAATAACGAGCTTAGCGCACCGCCTTTTCCTCCAGTACCAAAAGCAGTATTGTTTGTAAAATTAGAATTCACTACATTTAATGTTGTGCCTTCATCAATAACGGCAACTGCACCTCCTACAGAGGTTTCGGGAGGAGATCCTAAGCCGCCCGGACCAAATACTTTTGAATTTGCGGCATCTGATGCATTGAAGCTTAGTTGCACATTATTTAACGATACCGTTGCGCCGTTTCGAAGCAACATTCCTCCACCGGCAGCATAGGTGTAATCAATTGAAGTAACTTTAAATATCGGCGGGGGCGAAATTTCGCCTTTATCAGTGCCTCCTGCATAACCATCAGTAATTCTAAGTCCATCCAGTAATACTCCCGTTGAACCGATGGCAGTTAAGACGTGCCACGCGTTATCTGATTTATTCATCTGAGCATGAGCGGCGTCATTGATGTCGTCACCGTTCAAGTCACCGCTTAAAATCGTAGGATTTTTATCTGTTTGGCGTTGTAAGATTGAAGTTTCGTTTCCGACAAACCCACCATAAATAGCTACATTGCTGGGTAATAAGAAAGTTCGCAAATTGGCTTGTGTTGGGTTGCCAGGATAGCCCGTTTGAACATAAGGTAGACTCGGTTTATAGGTGCCTTTAGCCACCCAAATTTGTCGAGCCCCTCCAGTTCCTGCAGCCACTAAAGCCGAATCTAAGCTTTTAAAGGCTTTAGCCCAGGTGGTGCCATCTCCACCTGTAGCACTGGCATTAACGTATATAACGCCCGTTGAGCCGCCTGTGGCCTGGGCGTTGGTCATATAGCCCATTGTTAGCAATGCCGCCAAGGTTGTTATCAGTAGATGTCTAAGATAGTAAGTTGTAGTGTTCATTGTACCTGCCCTCCGCTCTAATACTCGATATTCTGCGTCGTTACTGTGTGGGTGCTTTAAATAGCTCCCTCAATTCAATTATAGCACATTTTAGTGAAATGCAGGCTTGTATTCCTTATGGTTTTGCAGCGGTTTTGCTGTGTATTCATGATGATTAGAATAGTTAAGAA
>CAYUMZ010000029.1:0-12008 GCA_964446105.1 uncultured Gammaproteobacteria bacterium
TACAAAAAATCGGCACGTACAGTGGGTGATGTCCTCGGTAAGTTTCACCCCCATGGTGACAGTGCCTGCTACGAAGCCATGGTATTAATGGCACAAGACTTCTCCTATCGCTATCCACTCGTTGATGGTCAAGGCAATTGGGGATCGCCCGATGACCCCAAATCCTTTGCTGCCATGCGTTATACAGAAGCGCGATTAGCACCCTATGCTGAAGTTTTATTAATTGAATTAGGGCATGGCACGGTTGATTGGGTACCCAATTTCGATGGTACTCTCGAAGAACCCGCCTTGTTACCCGCACGCTTGCCGAATATTCTGTTGAATGGCGGAACCGGTATCGCTGTAGGAATGGCAACCGATATCCCCCCACACAATTTACGCGAAGTCGCACAAGCCTGTGTCACGTTACTCGAAAATCCTTCTGCCCCGTTGAAAGAAATTTGCGACATTATTCAAGGCCCCGATTACCCGACAGGCGCAGAAATTATTACACCTCGTTCAGAAATATTGGAACTTTATAAAGAAGGTACGGGTTCAATTAAACAACGCGCTGTTTACAAAATCGAAGACGGCGACATCGTTATTACAGCACTACCCCACCAGACCTCTCCGGCAAAAATTTTAGAACAAATTGCCGCGCAAATGCAGAGTAAAAAATTACCCATGGTTGATGATTTACGCGATGAGTCTGACCACAAAGATCCTGTTCGATTGGTTATTTCGCCCCGATCTAATCGGGTTGATGTTGATGAATTAATGGCCCATCTGTTTGCTACTACAGATTTAGAAAAGAATTTCCGCGTAAATTTAAACATGATCGGACTTGATGGTAGACCACAAGTTAAAGGACTCATCACCATTTTAAATGAATGGCTTGAATTTCGACAAGTCACCGTTCGCAGACGATTACAACACAGACTCGATAAAGTGCTCGCTCGACTCCATGTTTTAGATGGATTACTAATTGCCTATTTAAATATTGATGAAGTTATCGCCATCATTCGAAATGAAGATAAACCCAAAAGCGTCTTGATGAGCCGCTTTAAATTAACTGACGAACAAGCCGAAGCGATCCTCGAATTAAAATTGCGTCACTTAGCGAAACTAGAAGAAATCGCTATTAGGGGCGAACAAGACGAACTCAGCAAAGAAAGGGACGAATTAGAAAAAACATTAGGCTCTACTCGTCGACTCAAAACACTGATTCGAAAAGAAATTGAAGCGGATGCTATTAAATATGGCGACGAAAGACGTTCTGCGATTGTGAAACGCGCCGAAGCACAAGCGATTCGCGAAGATCAAATGATTACTGCAGAACCCATTACCATTATTTTATCTGCCCAAGGCTGGATCAGAGCCGGAAAAGGCCATGAAATTGATGGTAAACAATTAAATTATAAAGCGGGCGATCAATTTAAAGCGCAAGTGTATGGACGTTCAACAGTACCTGTAATCTTTATTGATTCAACGGGTAGAAGCTATAGTTTACCAGGACATAATTTACCTTCTGCACGAGGCCAAGGCGAACCGCTAACGGGGCGATTAAAACCTGAATCTGGCGCCACATTTGAAGCTATTCTGACCGGAGAAATGAATCAACTCTATTTAATCGCGTCGGATGCAGGCTATGGATTTATCACCGAACTTGAAAATCTCATCAGTAAAAATCGCGCAGGAAAAACGCTTCTTTCATTACCCAAAGGTGCAAAAGTTCTCACACCGCAACTTGTCAGCGACATGGAATCACAATATTTAGCCGCCATCAGCAACGAAGGCAGGATGTTAATATTTCCAATTGCAGATTTACCAAAACTTCCCAAGGGCAAAGGCAATAAGATTATGAGCATTCCTTCAGCACGTGTTGCCAACCGAGAAGAGTATTTAGTAGCCATAACAATTATTAATGAAGGATCAAGTCTCACATTGCATTCTGGAAAAAGGCATTTAACAATCAAACCCAGTGATTTAGCCTATTATCAAGGAGAACGAGGACGCCGAGGAAATATGCTACCTCGCGGATTCCGTAAAATCGATTTCGCAGAATCATCGAATGAGTAACGGGAGAAATAATGTTAGACTTCAGCTATATTGATCAATCTTTACTGCCTGGCGAAAACGTTGCATATAGAACCCACCCTCACTGGATTATTTTTACTCCAACACTGATATGGATTGCTGCAATGCTTCTTTCATTAACGGTACTTCCTAATTTTGCGATTGGACAACTACACCTCGTAGGATATCGACCATTTTATTTGATCTTTTCATTTCTTGCATTTGCAGGCGCCACAGTAAATGGGGTGTTTACCTATATTCAATTTCGCACATCAGAATATGGAATCACAAATAAACGAGTCATTGTGAAAGTAGGTTTTATTCAACGTGCTACATTAGAGATTTTATTACCAAGAATTGAGAGTATCCAAGTCGTTCAAACTGTACCTGGACGGCTCTTAGATTATGGAACGATCATCATTTCAGGAACGGGCGGTAGTCGTGATGCGTTTCGCAATATGCCATCACCCTTAAAATTCCATCTTATCGCACAAGAACAAGCGGAATTACAGAGCAGAAGAAACAATGACGGGAACTAGTAAATTATTTGGTGCCATACTATTAATTGCAGGTACCTCGATTGGCGCAGGCATGCTTGCTCTCCCCATTATCACTGCTCAATACGGTTTTCTAGCAGCAATCATATTATTTACTCTTTGCTGGATTATCACTACCTATGCTGCTCTTCTCATGCTCGAAGCAAATTTATGGCTACCTCCTGGCGCTAACATTATTTCAATGACAAAAGACACTCTTGGAAAATACGGCGAAATCACTGCAAGCCTGGCTTATTTATTTTTACTCTACTGTCTAATGGCTGCCTATTTATCTGGCATGAATTCTCTCATTACATCAACCAGCGAAAAAATCCTCGGCATGGCGATGCCATCTTGGGGAACCACATTATTTTTAATTTCAATATTTGGCGTTGTCGTTACGCTTGGCACGAAAATAATCGATTACTTAAATCGATTTTTAATCCTCGGCTTAGTCATTAGTTATTTTGGACTATTAGGTATTTCTGCCCCGAAAATTCAGATCCCGCAATTGTATCACACAGATTTTCATGGCATGTGGTTAGCATTACCTGTTTTAGTCACTGCTTTTGGATATCAAATTATCATTCCCAGTCTACGACTCTATCTGCATAGCGATGTCAAAACGCTTGTTAAAGCCGTATTAATCGGAAGTCTCATTCCGCTCATTGTTTATATATTGTGGGAGATTGTAATACTGGGGATTATTCCTTTAAATGGCGAACTCAGCCTAAACTCTATCCTCCACACCAATAATCCCGAAATCGGCTGTACAAACGCACTGCAAAAAATTCTCAACAATCACCTCATCGGAACACTAGCTAGCGGTTTGATATTTTTTGTCATTTCGACTTCTTTCGTGGGCGTCACACTGAGCCTGTTTGATTTTATTGCTGATGGATTACGATTATCTCGGAGTGCATTTGATCGTCTACTCATTGCAATTGTTGCCTTCACTCCGCCGTATATTTTTACGCTAACTTCCTCTCACGCCTTTATTTCAGCATTGGGATACGGAGGAATTTTCGTTGCCATCTTGCTTATATTATTACCCGTAACTATGGTTGCGCGCGGACGTTATATAAAATCAGAAAAAGGCCCTCTCACAACACCGGGCGGAAAAACGGGCTTGGTCATTGCTACCTTATTTTCGCTCTTAGTGATTATTGCTCAAATAATCACATCGCAACGATGATTTTGTATTATTCTTGCTTTTATCTTCACCTCACCCGCACATCCCCTCGATTCCCCCATTTAAACTTCACTCATGAGTTAGTGATTTCCAAAAATCTAAATCATCCGTATCCTCAAATCCAGGATGTTGAAGTTGATGCTGAGTTTTGATCAGATCAACAACAGCTTTGTCAGGTTTTGCACGAGAATCATCCAAAGATTCCAAAAATTCCGCATGAGACTTTGCACGACCCAAATAGCATTTTGCCCCCTGTGAATCTCGAACAACATCACTCAAATGGACTGCAAATTGAACCTTTTTCGTAGAGGTTACCACTTCATTTTCAGCTGAATGATAGAAAAAATCTGTCAATCTACGTTGATTTCTACTATTAGCGATTGATACTGGAACTTGCTCATGTGATTTTATTACGGGTATACCTGGCTCACACTTTTCAACTGCTAATGGCATTTGACGGTGATTTCGTACAACCGGTATTGGCAAGACCGTATTGGGGACGGTAATAAATTTCTCGGCGCATTTTCTATAGGTTGTCCCAGCGTTAGATACTAATTCAGTAAACGGAAATGACCAGCTAACATCATAAGTACTTACCACAGTAAGCGGATTTTTAAACGCTATTTCAGATAAGAAAACTCCTTTGGGAACCAAAGCACCTGATAGTGTAGAGACTGAAAGATCTCCAGAATAAAAATGAAAATTGGATTTATCATCATAGTAAGGTATCTGCATATAGACACCTCCACGTTTGCGAACATCAGCAATCCAATGATTCCGAATAAAATTCCAATAGATTTCATTATTGATTTCAGGAAGAAAATTCCGAGTATCATTTGATGATAATAGTTGGACATCTAACGTATCCTTATAATCGATACAGTGACCTCGGATATACTGCCGCTTGTCAGTTCCAACGAAGACGCTCGTTGTGAGTGACGAAGGATAACGATTAACTTGCTTGGTTTTTCCAGCCCCTCCGTGACAATAAGTATCATTTTTTGGTCTAGTATAACTAAAACTTTGAACATTTGTTCCATTAAACATAGTAATATAGTTATAGTGCTGTTGCTCATTAGGCCCAAAAAGCACCACCTCAGTTTTCACGGGTATTGCAGCACGATGAGATAATAAAGTTACCTTCGTTGTACCATCCGAATACCATCGGTGCCCCATCGGAGTTCTAGGCCAAAAACAATCGGGATTCTCAAATATTTTTACTCTACCCAACTGATTACCATGAAAAATGACTTCTGTTTCTACAAACTCTTGCTGGAGAAATTCGTGAATCTCCTTCGTTGACTCCAGACCTAAAGATTCGATCAGCTCAGATTGACTCGATAATTTCATCAGACTTCCTTATGGTTAATTAAACATACAGGAAGTGTAGAAATTCGGTTGTTTAGAACATCCGAAAACTTACGGAAATATCGACTGCGCCCTTACATCATTCCATCTTAATTTCTGAAGTCTTTTTGTGCATTTTCTTGATTTTCTGCAGCATCTTCATTCACTGGATCGTGCGCAAATAACCCCCGATTCGCCATAGCAGCAGCGTTAGAAAATTGATTCGGCAATGCTTCATTTTGAAGATGACCTTCCGGCATAACATTGATTGGCCTACCTAATGGTTCAAAAGCTTGGAGAAAACCTGGCTGCCCTACCACTAAAACAGAAGGCCTCACCATTGCTCTATTGTTTGGCATTATCGGTGTAGGCCCAATATCTTCAGAATCATAAGTATCTGAATGCAGCTCTACCAATTTTTTATTCATTTTACTTAGATTTTGTGAGCTACTAAAATCCGCGCCTCTAAGACATAAATACGGGCTACGATTCATGGATAAATTTTCAATTTCCCATCGATGACCAACAAATGCCCACTGCTGTATATCGCCTTCAGCTAAAGCAATAACAATCCGATGATTATCTACAAAGCTGACACACAGTGGTGTTCCCATGATGCTCAAGTGTTCATCTGGCTCTGACCAGAAGGAGGAGTATTCGGCATTATCTTGATCATATATTTCCCCATACGTCACAGCCCATCGCCTAATAGTTTTATCTCTGCTCGCGGATACGAGAAATTGACCATCCGGACTAAACGCTAAACTCACAATATCATCACGATGCTTTTTATCATTTGCATCCCAATGTTCGGCATAAAGATCATATTGAATATCATACCAACAGACACCGCCTGGCTCCTCACCCCAGACTAATAACCTATTATTGGGACTAAACGCCACCGCGCCTTGAGTAAATTTTTTCCCTTCCCGCTCATCCCGCTCGGAGACATCATACTGCTTAATCAGTTCTTGCTTTTGAATATCGTACAAACAGACAATCGAGCCGTGATCCTCGCTACTCTTAAAAACGGCCAAATACTGGGAATTTGGGCTGAATTGTAGACACGTTGTTCGAGACATCATCCACCGCTCGCTAAATCCAAAATCATCTTGCGATGTCTGATGTAAGTCGTAATTCAATCCCGACGCCTTAGGAAAATTGAAGCAACTCAACTTAGGGTTATCCGGATGTTCAAGATCGATGATGTAAACCTCAAATACCCAGCCCACAGCCAAATAGCGATTATCTTGACTCACGGATAGATAGGAAAATCCGGGCTTAACAGCGTGCGCCGCCCCATAATTCGCTGTAATCTCGAAGCTAGAATCAATAAACCAATCACAAGGGATATCATTATTAAATTTTTGGGCGATCAATAACCGACATTCACCTGAAATACGATTGTAACGAAATAATTCTCCACTAGTTAATCCAATGTAGAGATGAGCGCCATCATGACTAAGAGCCAATGCAGAAAAATTCTCTTTGTTGTACTGCGATAAATTTACATAGTTAATCATTTTATGTACAGAATTTCCTTGTTGCGCAACATTCAACTCAATACATTTATCGCTTAAAATCAACGGTATATCGATAAATTCTTTTTTTTGAACATCATATACTTGAAATCTTTCAGATTCGACAACCCGAGCAAATACATTACCCTCGATACTGCAAACACTGCTCAATACTTTTATTTTAGCATAATCCATTAATGCTGAAGACATCGATTCACGCGTATCCCAAAATCTCAGCAATTTATCTGCACCCGCCGTTACCAAAATCTGTTTTGTTGGATGAAAAGCAATTTGATACACATCCTGAGTATGACCACATAGCCTTTTGAGCAGAAAACCACTAAAAGGATCAATCAGGACGACATCTTTTCCTTGAATAAAAGCAAATTGTTTAGAGTTGGGACTAAAACAGGAGCTAAAAAGTGTACTTTGACCCATATCTAAATTTAAAACCCTAACAACTTTGTCAGAATTAGTATGGTGAAATTCAAGGAACGAATCTGTATGGATTATTACCCTTATACATCCATCTGGACTGTAAGATCCTGGACCATGGGTTAATCGGTTTAATATCTTCTCAAAATCATTAGGTTTTCTCAGCTGTTCGGCTAAGAATGGCCATGGAGAAGATTCATATTTTGTCATATCATAACTATGATGATCAAAATATACCCCTCGATTCCATTTTACTGTCACTCTTTTCGCATCAGGAGTAAATCCTATATTATCAAACATTCCCTCATAATCGATGTCTTCCCAAGGCATTTCACCAAAAAGAATGCCGTCTACATTAGCTCCAGAAAATCGACTAGACCGCAACCACGTCTGCTTGAAACTGACTCGCCTAAGGTGAGTTCCAGCAAAATTCACATTATCCATTAAAGCACCATCTAATATGGCGTCTGGAATTCGAATGCCCTGTAAATCCCTATTATTAAATACTACTCCAGCCAAATTGAGCAGCGTAATTGAAACAGCACCGATGAGCGATAAATCTTCTCGTTCTCGCGTCAGAATAACAAAAAGAAATAATTTTTCTTGAAAGTGAACGTTTGAATTAAATTCTTCTCGCCAAAATTGGGCAAACGATATATCACTGACTAGGCGGCGCGGGGAAATATTATATTGTTTGAATTTTTCTTGAATGGCTCCTGGGGAAAAATCAGAATAATATAGAAGAGTGATAACGGCTTCGACTATGAAGAATTCAAGCAAAGATTTATGAAAAAATTCGTGCCAATTATCTTTTATTGAGATGGGCGATGCCTTCATTAAATGTTTTTTGTCAGCTGAAAATAAAATAGACCAAACTGTGGGCTCCTGATTTGGCTGAACATATAATCCCTCATTTGCAGGTGGTAAGCAATGTATGCTCGAAACCCCACGAGAAAAAAGAGTCAACGCGAATTCATGACAATATTCGCGACATCGCACTATAAAGGGCCGCCCATATTGAGAGACTCCTTCATTGCTCATGACTTTTTCCTCGCCTCGTTTAAAACAATCTTGAGTAAAAGCCTTGTAAATCCTAAATAAATTCAGATCACCCTTCAACTTTCTGATTTCTGATAAACCCTGAATAAGAAAAGTCAAATGCAATGGATTTTTAATAATCTCACGCGTCTCTGCATAAGAAAAAATTTCATCATAACAAGCTTTAACATCGACTATCGTAGGATTTTTTCTAATTAATTGGATTATTTGATCTTTTGAAAATCCTTGCAACTTCCAGTCTTCAAACGCTTGCGGATTCATCGGTGAAAATCGTGAACGGTAGTTTTCGCCCAATACCTCACTTCGACATGTAAAAATGACCTTAAGATATCTAAAATCCGACAAACCATTTGATTCAAAATAGTTAAAATCTTGGTCTCCAATTCGTTCATCGTATCCATCCAGGATCAGAACCCTTACCTCTAAACCGTCTTTTTCTTTTCCAGGGATTTTCTTTTTTAGCTTATCCTTTAATTTTTTACATTTAAATTGATTAAGCGGCAGGCGGATTGTTTTGATATTCAGCGCCTCTAAAACAGAATTAATTTGTTCAGATGCCGTTGTTTTACCAATACCGGACTCTCCCTGAATGAGCAAAACACTTTTCGCAGGATTACAGAGAAATGCCTCTAAAGCCAGAGGCAACGATCGAATTTGTGAATTCTCTGAAGACAATATTTTAACATCTGGTATAATATATCTAGACTGATTTAACAATTTTTCTTTAACACCTCTGACTCTATGTAGAGCATAATCTTCTGCCATCGCAGATGACAATCGTTGTGAAAGATCTTCTGCTGCTTTGCCTATCATCATTCCAAAATGATCTCCCGTAATAGGTCTTTCAGCAGGATTGATAATATATTTTTTTGGCCAATGCAATACTTGATTCATCTTCATAATAGTTTGATTAAGCAAGAGTTTTTCAGCACAGTACAGCCTAAATCTGGGTATAGAACCTCTAATCATATAATTAAATTCAGCCAAGCGAACAATTTTTGCTGTTTGCAAAATTCTTTTCTTCGTTTCATCAGTTGTCGAGTTGATTAAATAATCAAAACAGAACGCAATTCGAGCTAATCGTTTATTGATACCCGTTAGCTGCGCTTTCAAAGTATCAAAATCAATTATGATTTCATCACCAAGCACCCGTTCGGACAATTTTTGAGCGAGTAATAATAATTCTTTTATCTGCTGATCAGAGCTTAAATGATGATAAGGAAAGGGCGCCAATGCATCAAAAATGTTAATTAACGCAGGGAGAGAGTATTTATTCAGTGCATTCGCGACTTCAGGAGCAAGAATTCCACCAGAAGACCATCCTAACAAAAATACAGGCTTATAACGGTTTTGGTCATCAACCCACTGATGATCATCGCACCATTTTTTTATCGACAAAGCATAATCTAAAGCCATACTGTAAATCGTTGTGGGCATGAGAATGGGATCATCAAGCCCTCGAGCACGAAAGGCATAAAATAGAAATCGTTGATCAAATCCAGAAGCACTCACTAACTCACGATAGTCTTGTGTTGCATCGCCTAAGATTGAGGGTAAACAAAAGACAACATAAGGCGCTGGCTTTTCAGGTCTTAAGGGAATGGGCTTATTAGGATGTGTTAGCAGTTTCATACGATTCGCTTGAGACTCAATGGTCTTACACTCTAAAACAAATGGCACATCAACATATTGCTTATTCGCAGGAAAGATATCTTGAAGTCCCCGCACTAAGCTCATAATTTTGATTGATGATCCGCCTACCTTATCAAACTGATCTTGGATACTGATCAGCTTCATATTGAGCACAGCTTCCCATACAGATTTTATTCCCTGCGTTATCTGATCAAGATTTTGTTCAGGTCGCGCTGTGTTAGGCTGCCTAGAAATATCTGCATGATTAATATAAGAACCTTCATACCATGAATTTTTTAAGAGCAGATAATTTATTTTCCCATTATTAGTTTGCGGCAGTTGATCAACCCAAACAATCCCAATTTCTCCATACCCCAATTTATTATCCTTAGAACATGCCGCATTTAATATTTGCTCTAAACTAAATTCTTCTTTTTTGGTTTTAGGTGCAATGAAAATGATAACACTGTCAGACTCAACCGCGTTTGCACCTTGCGATTTATTGATACCCAGCGCAGCTACATTTATTTGATGATTCGCATCTAATGCAGAAACTTTTTCTTGAATGCCATCTAAGTCGATACGTTTGCCATTTAATTTGATTACCCTCGAAAACCTTCCTTGGTGTACCAATCGCCCATCTAAAAGTCTTCGAGCTTTATCACCCGTTTTGTAGTAACGCTTGCCTAAGGAGCTCTCTGCATTCCAGACCGCGCCAGATTCATCCACGAAACGCCATTCATTCGATCGTTTTGCCTCTCCACGATATCCGTTTGTCAAAGAAATTCCTGATACCCAAATCTCGCCAATATCATTGGGATTCTCCGCCACAAGTTCTCGATAGCGCGTGTTAACTCCGTATTCTTCATAAATTACACCTGCAATTTCTTCTTGCCCTTCGAGTAACACGTTGGTCGGAACTTTTATAATAAATTCGGTTCCTAATATCGGCTTTCCAATCGAAATCACTGGGACAACGTTATTATCAGGTAAATACAAATTCTCTAATGTTGCACAAATTGTGGTTTCAACCAAACCATATCCATTGATAACCTGAAGCCCTTGAGTTCGCATTAATTTTTTCACTAAACCCCAATCAAATGACTCACCCACAATAAATACGGCTTTCCAATCTGTAAACTTCGTCAAATCACCCAATTTGTTGAGAAAAGTAGGAGTAAATATTACAATAGAAATGTGGTGCTCAAGATAATAATCGCGACATCGATCAGGATCTAATCGAATTTCGCTAGGAACAATAACTAATTGACCACCCACACCTAATATTAATAACTCTGCAATCCACGCATCAAAATCAAAACCCGCATATTGCGCCATAATTGAATTTTCTGTGAGATCAACACATTCTCGATGAGCTTCTAGACATGGCATCAATCCCCTGTGCGTAATTTCAGCTCCTTTGGGATTTCCCGTTGATCCAGAAGTATAAATAATATAAGCCAAATCCTCACGATCAACTTGATTTTTTAGATCTGTTACTGGTAACTGATTAATGTCTGATTGCAACTCATCAATGCAAAAAAGTCTAGGCTCATTAGTATTATTCGAGTTAATGTCCTCGGAATAGGAAGGCAATAAATAGTGATGATCCGACGTAGTAATAATCGCTCTAGGCATAGAATCTTGTATAACTGCCTCGAATTTTTCATAGTACTCCTCGACTGAGTGAGGTGAAGAGCCTGTTATGACGGGGTCAATTGCCACAAACGCCGCCCCTGCTTTCCAAATAGCTAATGTGGAAATAATCCACTCAGGTTCACGAGGCAAAAATGTTGCCACAACGCTCCCCTTGCCAATGCCTTGGCGGTGTAGATAGTGAGCTAACTGATTGGCCCTACTATTCAGCTCTTGATAAGTGAGCTTTTTATCTTTATACACTAGCGCAACACTGTTAGGATAATTTTGGACAATCGCTTCAAATCGATGAATAAAAACCGTCTGATGAAGCGCCTTAACTCCTGGGGGAAGAATTTCCGGGGCATCGTCTCCGCAAAAATGATTCGAAAGACATGCCTTCACATATTGATCAACCAATATTCGGCGTTGTGGAAGCATAGCATGGTAGGATTTCCAACGCTGCAAATCCTCTCGAGTCAATCCCTCCTTTAAATGTGAATCAAAATATGCAGAACTATAAAGCCACTCGCGCTGATGCTGTAAATCTTGATTTAATAATGACTCTATTCCTTCAATATATCTAGCTTCAAGACG
>CAYUMZ010000030.1:0-11899 GCA_964446105.1 uncultured Gammaproteobacteria bacterium
AAACCTCCTATCGGGCTTCATGAGGCCTTAAGTCAACTTAAAAAATCCAAGTTCACGCTTGGCATTCTAACGTCGAACTCTAATGAGAATACTCAGCGATTTTTAAAGTATCACAACATGAATTTCTTTGACTTCATTTACTCAGGTAGCTCTATTTTTGGTAAAGCAAGACTGTTAAATAAAATAATACTAAAAACCAAACCTTCAATAATTTTTTATGTTGGTGATGAAAGCCGCGACATCGAAGCAGCAAAAAAAGTGAATATCCCCTCAATCGCCGTAACGTGGGGCTACAACTCCAAAGCACAGTTATCTACGCTAAATCCTTCGTATATAGCCAATTCTCCATTGGATTTACATTTGATTTTAGAAGGAAATCCTTGAGTTCATATTCTAATGATCCACAAGCACACATCAGAAATTATTTCTTATCATGTGACTTGCATACTCTACTAACAGCAAGACCAACACTATTTACGATCGATATGAGATTGAACCAGTAAACTATTGAGACCATAACCCAAATATCAACACGATGTAAAACATGCCTTCAATCTAAACATAGACTATTAAGGTCTACTTTTCTTTTCATTAAGTACGGCGTAAATTTTCAATCTTGCTGTCCCTCCCAACACCCGCTAGAATCGGCTCTACATTGATAGTACGGTAAAATAAGACATGCTCAGTACAGCTTCGCCCCTGAATCAGCCTGATTCCCTAGGTCTTGACCTGGCAATTTCACGAAAAACTTGGTGGCAAGACATCCTTCTGCTGATTTTGGCCTTCGCCATCCTCTTTGGAGCCTTTTTGGGCAGCAGACAGCTGACAGTCCCCGATGAAGGCCGCTATGCCGAAATCCCAAGAGAGATGGTTAGCACGGGCGATTACATCACACCACGGATAAACGGCGTAAAATACTTTGAAAAACCACCCCTTTTCTATTGGATGCAGACAGCGAGCTATCATGCGCTAGGCATCAATGAGTGGTCGATACGCTTACCGAACGCCTTGATGGGATTATTCGGTGTATTGCTGGCGTATACCACTGCAAGAAAACTCTACTCACGCCGAACGGGTGTTTTATCTGCACTCATCCTTGGAACATTCGGACTCTATTCTACCATGGCCCATATGGTGACCTTAGATATGAGCCTGTCATTTTTTCTGTCCGCAACATTCTGCTGTTTTATTTTAGGTAATCAACATCCGGCGGGATCTCGTCGAAATCGTTACATGTGGGCCATGTATTTTTTCGCAGCATTGGCCACGCTCACAAAAGGTCTTATAGGAATTATTTTTCCGTGCATGATTATTTTTACCTGGATTTTATTCACTGGACAATGGCGAGAAATTAAAACATACTGTATTCCCAGTGGTTTTTTATTATTAGCAATCATTACAATTCCTTGGCATGTTCTTGTTCAGCTTAAAAATCCAGAATTTTTCAAATATTATTTTCTCGATCAACAGTTTTTACGTTTTTTAACGACGGCAGAAAAACGTTCACAGCCTTTATGGTTTCTTCCAGCAGTACTACTCGGTGGGATGTTCCCCTGGACAGGATTATTATTTCCAGCATTAACTCAATCATTTCATCAAATATCTAAAACGACATTATTTTTATATCTTTGGGCTGGTCTTATATTTCTATTTTTTTGGATTTCAAAATCACAATTAATTCCTTATGTGCTGCCTATTTATTTTCCATTATGCATATTAATAGGAAAGTATCTTGATTGGAGTATTGAAAATCCACATCATTGGGGCGTTCGTGCAAGTTTAGCGGTAACATTTCTTCTTTGTATCGCCGCATTAATCGTCGGCGGCTTTACCTTGGATTTTACTCAGGTCACGATTGATATCACATATGGATTATTGTTGGCCAGTCTGGTGATTACATTTTTTATCGCTTGGAAAAGGTCTTGGCTAAATACGTTGATCACACTCGGCCTATCAACCAGCTTATTTTTCCTATCGTTTAATTTTAGCTACCCACCCACCGACACTCGTTCTATCAAAGAGCTAGGCGTAGCGCTTAAACCTCTATTAAATAACAACGACCTCGTTTACTCATTCCACAATTATTACCAAGATTTACCGGTATACCTCAACAGACGCGTCATTATGGTGGATTTTTATGGTGAAATTTGGTTTGGGCTTGAACACACTAACCACAAAGGGTTATGGATGACAGATAAAGAGTTCTGGTCTAGCTGGTCAAAACCCACGCGACAGTTTATGATTATGAGTCTAGATGAATATGATAGCATCATTAAAGACCATGCTGATCAGGTATTTGAGATAAAAAGACATCACAATAATGTTTTAGTGAGCAATGTTCTGCTGAATGAAAATTCTCATTCATCAGATTCAGTTGGTAGGAGCTGATAAATTGAAATTAACAATTTTTTCTCTCATTTTAGGCGGTGTGATACTTAATGCCGCCGCGCAATTACTTCTCAAAGCAGGAATGACTCGAATTGGTGAATTTGATTTTCACGTTAACAATGTCTTACCCATCGGAGTACAAATCGCAACGAATATTCCTATCTTGCTCGGGCTCGCTGCCTATGTTCTTAGTGTGTTGATTTGGATGATGGTTCTGTCTCGTGTCGACGTGAGTCTCGCATACCCTATGGTGAGCCTGGGTTATATTATTAATGCTTTTGCGGCTTATTTATTATTTAACGAGCCGCTATCCGCATTACGCATCGGCGGAATATTCATTATATTGATGGGTGTATTTATGGTTGCTAGGAGTTAATGATGAGTGAAAATTTTTTGCCCTTTGCAAAACCAGCCATTGATCAAGAAACAATTAACGAGGTTGTTGATTGTTTAAAATCAGGCTGGATCACCACAGGCCCACGCACACAACAATTCGAACAAGATCTTGCAGCCTATTTAAATGCTCCTCATGCCCTTTGTCTTAATTCTGGCACTGCGGGATTACATCTTGCGTTACTTTGTCTTGATTTAAAGCCTGGCGATGAAGTCATTACTACACCTTTTACATTTGTAGCTACACTGAATACTATTGTTCATGCAGGAGCGAAACCGGTTCTCGTTGATATCGATCCTCTCACCTATAATATTGATATTGAAAAAATAGAACATGCCATTACCCCTCGCACTCGTGCTATAGTTCCCGTTCATTTCACTGGTTTACCAGTAGATTGCGACGCTGTTTATTCCATTGCAGAAAAACATCAACTCACTGTAATAGAAGATTGTGCGCATGCGATCGGTGCACATTACAAAGGAAAACTTTTAGGCAGTTTTGGACATTTACAAGTTTTTAGTTTTCATCCCAATAAAAACATGACGACAGGCGAAGGCGGACTTGTAACGTGTAGAAATTCACAATGGGCAGAACGTATTAGTTGTCTTAGATTTCACGGTATTAGCAAACCAGCATTCGATCGATTCACAAAAAAAGGCACCCAACATTACGAAGTCATTGCACCAGGATATAAATATAATATGCTCGATTTGCAAGCAGCTATAGGATTGCATCAACTTAAATCATTAGATCATTTTATTGCCAGAAGAACTTACTTCGCTAATCGATATTTAAATGCCTTTGAAAATTGGCCTCAATGGCAATTACCACATCGCCCTCATTACGACCATCGGCATGCGTGGCATTTATTTGCTCCGTTAATCAATCCCGAAATAGCAGGCATGGACCGAGATACTTTTATGCAGCGAATGAAAGAGGAAAATATAGGAACAGGCTTGCATTACGAAGCTATTCATTTACACCCGTATTATAAAAATACTTTTGGTTTTAAAGCAGGCGATTTCCCTAATGCGGAAGATGTTGCATCCCGCATTGTGAGTTTACCTTTATTTCCTACAATGACTGACGAAGATCAGAATCGCGTTGTTCGAGCTATTGCTAAAATTTTCAATCAAAAAATATCGATAGATTTACATTCTCTCGATTATCTCAATCCAATACAGCAGGAGATATTATGAGTATACCATACATCAGTATTGTAATTCCGGTTCACAATGAGCAGGAAGTATTAGAATCATTATACAAACGATTAATTCCAGTCATGGATAATTTAGGAAAACCCTTTGAAATTCTTTTAATTAATGATGGCAGCAAAGATCGAACTGAAGAAATATTAAATGAAATGCGATTAAGACGGCCTCATCAAATTCGGATCATTCATTTTAACGGAAATTACGGACAACATATGGCCATTATGGCAGGCCTGGAAAGAGTACGTGGTGAAATTATCATTACGATGGATGCTGATTTACAAAATCCACCGGAGGAAATACCAAAATTAGTCGCCAAAATGGAAGAAGGCCATGATGTAGTCGGCGGTTATCGACAAAATCGACAAGATAGCTTGTGGCGATTACTCTCTTCAAAATTACACAATATTATACGTGCAAAAATTACACCCCGAATTCCGATGAAAGACGAAGGTTGTATGTTGCGTGCCTATCGTCGAAATATTGTTGATGTCATGGTAGCCAGCGGTGAGTGCTCTACCTTTATTCCCGCGCTGGCGATGACATTTGCACACCACCCCGCCGAAGTGGGCGTATCTCATGAAGCAAGACAAGAAGGAACTACAAGTTATAACTTGTATAAATTAATTCGTTATAACTTTGATTTAATCACAGGATTTTCCTTAGTTCCTCTGCAAGTTTTTACCTTGATTGGAATTTTAGTTTCTGCTGGCAGCGGACTATTAGTATTCTACATGTTTATGCGAAGACTAATAATTGGTCCTGAAGCTGAAGGAATGTTCACATTATTCGCAATACTCTTTTTCCTGGCGGGATTAATATTATTGGGGTTGGGAATTCTTGGAGAATATATTGGCCGCATCTATCAAGAAGTGTTAAAACGTCCTCGTTTTGTGATTAAATCAGAACTCAATCCTACTTCAGACACTTCACAAAAAACACAACAGGAAGCGATTGCTCATGACGCGTAATATAGTAATTTTAGGCTGCAACGGATTTATTGGAAGTCATCTTGCACATCGAATTATCGAAACAACTGATTGGCAAATTAATGCACTGGATATTGCCAACCACAACATTCAAGAGTTACTCGATCACGATCGATTTCATTTTACCTTAGGTGATATGACGAAATCTCACGATTGGCTCGATAAACATATACAATCTGCAGATGTGGTATTACCCCTCGCCGCAATCGCAAATCCACTTATTTATGTACAAAATCCGATTCGCGTATTTGAACTGGATTTTGAAGCCAATTTAGATGTCGTAAAACGATGTTTAGTGCACAAAACACGACTGATTTTTCCTTCCACATCAGAAGTCTATGGCATGGCAACTGATTCAGAATTCGACGAACAAAACACGCATTTTGTACTGGGCCCTATTCACAAAGAACGTTGGATTTATTCTTGCTCAAAACAAATGCTCGACCGTATTATTTATGCGTACGGAAAACATCACGATTTACCCTACACACTCTTTAGACCTTTCAATTGGATTGGACCGCGGCTAGATAATGTTTTTGAACAAAATGCTAATCAATCGCGCGTGGTTTCAAAATTTTTAAGTCAAATTGTTCGAGGTGAAAATATTGAATTAGTCGATGGTGGTCAACAACGTCGTTGTTTTACTTACATAGACGATGGTATTGATGCACTTATGAAAATAATTGAAAATCAAAATAGCTGTGCTGATCAAGAAATCTTCAACATTGGCAATCCGAACAATGATTATTCTATTGCAGAACTTGCAGACAATATTCTCTCACTCGCCAAACAATATCCAAAATATCAAGCCAAAGCTGAGCAAGTCAAAATCATCAATACCACCGCCACTCAACACTATGGTGCCGGCTACCAAGACGTTGCAGCTCGAGTTCCTGCTATCCACAATGCCAAACAAAAACTCAATTGGATTCCGAACACTGATATGCAAACTGCACTCAAGAAAACCTTAGATTATTATCTTTGTTAATGATCAACAGTTTAACCTTTAATGGGCGACTTCATTAGATACAGCCGTGATGTCAGAGTGTACCGTCTCAGCAATAGCCAAAACCGACACTGTGCTCACAACAGTCATGCCAACAATATAAAGCGCTATGGGCCATGATGCGTTGAACTCGCGCAGTAATCCCGTAGCTATCAGAGGAGAAAATCCTCCTGCGACAACCGAAGCCATCTGATAGCCGAGCGAAGCTCCGCTGTAGCGCACACGAGTGCCGAAAAGCTCTGAAAAGAAACTTGCTTGCGGGCCATACATAGCAGCGTGCCCTATACCCAGCGCGACAGCTACGCTCAACAGCATCATAACGTGGTTCGATGTTTCAATCAGAAAGAAAAAAGGAAATGCGAACAGTCCAGTAAAGATCGTTCCGAACAAATAAACGGGTTTACGCCCCAGTCGGTCAGATAGAGCACCGAATGCAGGGATCGTAAAGAGCGCGATCACGGCTCCCAGTGCAACGGCTCCGAGAACGGCTGATCTGGAAAAACCAACGTCAGGCTGGGTCGCATAAGTTAGGACAAAGACACTGAAGAGATAGAAAACGGCGTTTTCCGCGAATTTTGCTCCCATAGCAAGAAGTACATTCTTTGGGTGATAGCGCAGTACATCCAATATCGGCCTCTTCGAAGCAGTTTGGGTCTTCTGAATCTCAGCGAAAACAGGTGGCTCGACAACCGTCAATCTAATGATCAGCCCAACTGCAACCAGGATTATGCTCAGCAAAAACGCCAGCCGCCACCCCCAGCCAAACAGATCCGCCTCAGATAGATTCGAGATCTGTCCAAAAACGAGTGTTGAGAGAAGTAATCCAGCCGGCACTCCAATCATCGGCCAACTTCCGTAAAACCCACGCCTTCCCTCAGGGGAATGTTCGATCGCCATCAACACTGCGCCTCCCCATTCACCCCCTATACCGAACCCCTGTGCCATACGCAGCAGAACCAACACTATGGGCGCCCAAATACCAATCTGATGGTAGGTCGGAAGCAGCCCTACAAGAAATGTCGCAATCCCCATGAGCAACAGAGTGAAAATGAGCATCGACTTTCGACCAAGCCGATCTCCGAAATGCCCGCAAACAATTCCCCCAACCGGACGAGCAATAAATCCAACAGCATACGTAGCAAATGAAGCAAGCGTCCCGGTCAGAGGATCAAAATTAGGAAAGAATAGCCGTGGAAAAATAAGAGCGCTGGCTGTCCCATAGATAAAAAAATCGTACCATTCGATAGTAGTGCCAATGAAGCTGGCAATAGCCACTTTTCGAATCACGGATTTTGCAAGTGCTGAGTCTTTCAAAATTGACGCCCTTCCATGAGCCTTAATAGTATAAGTATACCCATGAATTTGTCATTTGAATATCATTATTCTATTGGTTAATATTTTGATCTTTATCTGAATCTATATACTGCCATGAAAAAATAAATCGGGCCAAATGGGCAATAGCAAGGAGCAATTCTGCCATGAATGTCGTACTATAGTTCTGTTATTCAAGGAAGATCTATGTTTAATTTTATCTCTTCTAAATCGGCTCTGACTATACCTTCTGGACCCGCTGGAAAAGGTGAGTTTATTCAAATTCGTAATTTTGCATCACGTGAAAAATGTCATTTATGGAATCAAATTATTTGAGATAATCAACATTATTGGATTAAACGACATCAAAATACGTGGTCCTATGGCAATGCTTGGTATTTTGATATTGAGGCTGGCTGGGTTCACCGATATTTTGCTAACGCAATGAATTCAAATCGTCTCATCGCCGAATTACCAGGTTACTTTGATGTTATGCGCGAAAGTGTTAAACATATCCTCGCCCCCGATGGCCAGCTGTGTTAACAACTCCTGCAAGACATGAAAATCTTGGTCCTTATTGGTGCGAATCAGGCTTACACATTTATAGCGACCAATGTGGCATTAATACCAAAATAGGTGTTGTTCACCAAGATTTAGAAGGCTTAATTCCTTACCCAAATATGATGTTTGATGAAGAGACTTTTGCTTTTTCTGCTGTGTTGAGTGTCGCCATTCCTGAACAATTGGGTGGATTAAATGTTTGGAACAGGCGCTTTCTTGCCACAAATATTTTCCCAGATTTATTTGAGGACGATAAGGTTGAGCTTGATTACGAAGTGGGGACAATAACAATTATCGATAGTTTCTTACCACACCAAATTCAAAACATTGTTTGTAGCGTAAAAAATCCTTTTCGCATTACGGGCGTAATGCATTTTCTCTATCGACCTCAGCCTTATCCCCATTGGGAATATTGGTTTTAATTGATCTATGAAATAATTGATCACACAAAGAGCTGCTCTTAAGCAAACATTGTATTATTAAGGATAATAATGATCAATATTTTAAACATTAATAAACTTTATTGTTCAAAGTAATGACCATTACAAATCATCTCTATGTTAATTTAGTGACTATAAGCTTATATACCACTTGCAAAAAAGCAAATAATAAACTATAATGATCAATACTATGAGCATTAAACATACTTATTGATTAAGGTATTAACTATTATGGGCAGAAACAGAATCGTTACCACACCCCACTTAGAGCGGATTTTCGCTCAATTGGGCGAAAATATTCGCTTAGCTAGACTGCGCCGTAGATTTTCTGCTGCTATTGTAGCTGAACGAGCCGGAATAGCTCGAAATACGCTGCGAGCCATTGAACGAGGCGAATCTAACGTCACCATAGGGGCATATGTTTCTGTACTCAATTCTCTAGGGCTTGAAAATGATTTAACATCCTTAGCGCGTGATGATGAATTGGGCAGAAAACTTCAGGATGCTGGTTTGCCCACTAAAGCTCGCGCACCCCGTATAAAACGCCCTGATAGCACACTAAAAAAGAACGTAATTCAGCACAAAAGATTTGAACGCTCTTTGAAGAAATCAAGACCAAAGATCGAAACTCAACCACTCTCTGCCACACGAAATAGTCGTTCAGTGAAGACGAAACATGAGTAAAAGTTCACAACTCCGCATTGAAGTATGTGCAGATTGGGTAGGATTATCAGGGCCGACCTTGATTGGATTCCTCTACGCAACTCCTTCTCGAAGTAAAGAAATATTTTCATTCGAGTATAGTCATGATTGGTTAAATACAAATCAGAGTTTTAGTATAGACCCATCGCTGCAATTATATCACGCTGTTCAATACCATAATGGAAAGCAAGAAAATTTTGGAGTTTTTCTAGATTCCTCGCCCGATCGCTGGGGAAAAGTTTTAATGGATCGTCGTGAAGCACAATTAGCACGAGCTGAAAAGCGGAAAGAACGGAGATTAGTCGAATCAGATTATCTTTTAGGTGTATATGACGAGCATCGTGCTGGGGCGTTACGTTTCCGACTCGATCAAAAAGGACCTTTTCTGGATTGCAACAAATCTCTAGGTTCACCACCATGGACTTCGTTACGAGAGTTAGAACATGCTTGCTTAGAAATAGAAAAAGATCACTCAGAGGATAACCCGAATTATAACGAGTGGCTGCAAATGCTAATCGCACCTGGAGGATCGCTTGGTGGTGCTCGACCCAAAGCAAGCGTAATTGACGAGAATAATCATTTGTGGATTGCAAAATTCCCAAGCGGCCACGATGATCATGATATTGGAGGTTGGGAAATGCTAGTTCACAAACTTGCTAAGCTTTCAAAAATTCAGGTAGCCGACGCGAAGGCTGAAAAATTTAATAGCCCACACCATACATTTATCAATAAACGATTTGATCGAACAGATTCTGGCGAACGAATACACTTTGCATCGGCCATGACATTACTACAACGAACCGATGGGGATGATGCAACAGAAGGTGCCAGTTATCTAGAATTAGCTAATTTTATCAAGAAACAGGGGGCACAACCAGCGGATGACTTAGAACAACTATGGCGTAGGATTATTTTCTATATTTGTATTTCCAACACTGATGACCATCTACGAAATCACGGGTTTATTTTGAAAAAAGAAGGATGGATTTTATCACCCGCTTTTGATATTAACCCAGTAGCAAAAGGAAATGGCCTGAAGCTGAATATTTCTGAAACTGATAATTCTCTGGATTTAAATCTTGCCAAAAGTGTGGCCAAATATTTTCGTGTGAATACCCATAGAGCTGATCAAATAATTCAGGAAGTTGTCGCAGCTGTTAAATGTTGGCGGAAGTTGGCAAGATCATTAGGAATATCTTCCAAAGAACAACAGTATATCTCACGAGCATTTCGGCATGCTGAACACTTCACAACTGAAAATGCAACGCCATAGTTTCCGACTACTATATCGTTTTAGAATAAGAATGTTGATACTCAATCAGCTGTTCAAGATCTTCAGGAATTTGCAGCCGCAAATTCTCCTAAGTCATTAGCCAGCAACACTTCCAGTAATGTATATCCAGGATCATATCTATCTATTACATATCGTAGCGACATCTGAGAATAGCTGTTGTATTCTTGGTATATTTCGTGCCTGTACGGCTTCTTGAGGATTTTGCAATTTATATACCCCCGTCCTTAAGTTATATGTAATAGTTTGATACGTTATTTCCAGCCTGTCACTTCAGCGAGTCGCTTGCCCATTTCGGCCGGAGATTTGACGGTAGCAACACCAGCGGCTTCGAGGGCAGCGAATTTCTCGGCAGCGGTACCTTTACCACCAGCGATAATTGCACCAGCATGACCCATACGTTTTCCTGGAGGCGCTGTGACGCCTGCAATATACGATACGACGGGTTTAGTCACATAAGATTTAATAAAGGCCGCGGCTTCTTCTTCGGCAGAACCTCCAATTTCACCGACCATAATAATCGCTTCGGTTTGTGGATCGGATTCAAATTCGGCGAGTACATCAATAAAATTCGTGCCAGGAATAGGATCGCCACCAATACCAACACAGGTACTTTGACCAAATCCTAAATCGGTTGTTTGTTTCACAGCTTCATACGTCAACGTACCAGAGCGAGAAACAATACCCACTTTACCGGGTAAATGAATACTGCCTGGCATAATACCGATTTTACATTCGCCTGGAGTAATCACACCAGGACAATTAGGTCCAATTAATCGAACATCGTATTGATTGATACAGTCTTTAACGAGCAACATATCTAAAACGGGAATTCCTTCAGTAATGCACACAATAAATTTAATACCCGCTTCAACAGCTTCTATGATTGAATCTTTACAAAATGGTGCAGGAACATAAATAACACTCGCATCGGCACCGGTTTTTTCCACTGCATCGCGCACGGTATCAAACACCGGTAAATTTAAATGCTCTGTGCCACCTTTACCCGGGGTAACACCGCCGACCATTTTAGTGCCATAAGCAATCGCTTGTTCGGAATGAAAAGTACCTTGTTTACCGGTAAATCCCTGACAAATCACTTTGGTATTTTTGTTAATGAATATACTCATGCCTATTTCCCCCTAACCAATGCCACAATTTCTTGCGCGGCGTGTGTAAAACTTGTTGCCGGTGTAATATTTAATCCGCTTTCGGCTAATTTTTTAGCCCCTAAATCAGCATTATTACCTTCTAATCGAACGACTACAGGTACACTAATACCCACTTCAGCCACTGCACCAATAATACCTTCAGCAATTAAATCACAGCGCACGATACCACCAAAAATATTCACTAATACCCCTTTGACTTTCGTATCAGATAAAATAATTTTGAACGCTTCTGTCACGCGCTCTTTAGTAGCACCACCACCCACATCTAAGAAGTTCGCAGGATTTCCACCGGATAATTTAATTAAATCCATGGTGGCCATCGCTAATCCAGCACCATTTACCATGCAACCGATATCGCCATCTAGCGCAATATAATTTAATTCCCATTGTGCTGCTCGATTTTCACGTTCATCTTCTTGAGATGGGTCGCGCAT
>CAYUMZ010000031.1:0-11660 GCA_964446105.1 uncultured Gammaproteobacteria bacterium
AGGTAATTCAGGCTGATTAGACGCTTTTGCCGCAGGGCGTTGAGTAAATTCGAGGTTTGCCATATTCTGTTTCAGAATGTCGGTAAAAAGTTTATAAGCATCTAGGATAAATGGAGTACTAGTTCGACCTTGTGCAACCCATTCTAATCCAGATGGCATTCTATCCACAAAAAATGTTCCGGGTCTTTGATTGGCTCGCATCCCAGATAGAAACGGATTTTGCAGGCGTGTCTTTGTATTTTCGCTTTTTATTATTGATTCCCATTGTGCCAACGTGAGATTGCAGACATCTTGAAGTTTTTTTGAATCATCGTCTGAAAGATTCCTTTTATTATTAAATGATTTGATAGCAGTACCTATTAAATCTTTGACATTATCTGTATTTTTGTCCTCTGAGAATAAGGCTTCCTTAAACTCGTCAATGCCAGCTATCACATTGTTACTAAGCGCTTCCATGAACTTTTCGAAAGCTTTTTCGCCGAGAATCTTTTTTTCTTCCATAATCCCTCCCTTGATACTGGATAATGCTGAAATGTAATCAGTAACCATCTAACTTAAAGTATAGATGGTATTTTAGAACTTACAAATTCAAACAGCTAAATCCAGCCAAACAGGGCTGTTTCATCGCGGTATCTTCGTAGTAATAGTATGTTTTGGTATAGCATCTTTAATTTGTTGTGCCAGTTGGTCATTCCACATAATAGCTGTTGCCGATTGAACAACATCAGCACCAGCGTTTCGGTATTCTAGAAAATGAGCGGGGGTCATTACGCCACCAACACCGATAATTTCAAAATCTAATTGATGTTTGGTGCGAAGTGCAGCCAAACGTTTAACCATATCAAGGCCGGCCCATTTAATACTGGCGCCGCAGCAGCCGGCTTTCAGACGGCCTGGGCCAGGCAGAAGTTGGTTACCATTCTCATCGACTATAGTCGCTTGAAGCGTGTTAATAACAGAAAATGCCCCGAGAAATGGACTGGTTCCCAGTACAATTTTCTCCAATAAGGGCTCTTGTTCTGCTGTGAAGTAGCCCATTTTGGCAATTAATGGGATATCACCTACGGCTTCTTTGGTCAGTTTGCAAACTTGATAGACGGCTTCATAGGTATAACACAGCACACCTTCACTGGCGACGTTGGGGCATGAGAGATTCAGCTCAATGGCTTGAACACCGGCGCTTTTCGCTAATAGTGCTGTTACTGCAAAATCTTTAAAATAATCGTCATCATTAAAACCCTCTTGGATCGTACCAACGACACTGCTAATACATAGCTGCCCTTTTCCTTGGGCCTGAACGGCCTTGCGTAAGTCGTCAACCCAAAACTCAGCGCCTCGACAGGGGTTTCCGAATGAGTTGGTGATAGTGAGGTTTTCAACGGGGGCCCTCGTGTGTAAATGTCCAATTTGAGGGTGGGTGGCTTTATCCAATGTGAGGTCCCCCTCTATGTCGAGGTAGACAACGTTGGGGAAAGAATTGCAGGGGAAGGGTACACTACGCTGGGTCTTGTAACACACCACATCAAAACCGCGTTTAAAGGCTCCTATGACATGTTTACTGGTAGGCAAAGGTCCAGAAGCAACACCAAAAGGCGAATTAATTCGATGCCCCAAGAATGTGTAGTGTGGCTCTTTCTCATTGGAGTAGGTTTGTTGTGTCTGGTTGGACAAAAAAGGTCCGTGGTCTACATTATCATCGAATGTTTTAGCGGGATCGAAAAATGTTGCAGCTTGGGTCGGCACTAAAAACTCCTTGAAGTTTCATTTCAAGGGAATTGTACGATGTTTTTGACACTGTGTCCCGTGGGTTTTGATGTCGTATCTTGAGTTGTTAGATGTTTTGCGAAATCAGTATTAATTTGATGTAAAAATTTTCCGTTACATATTAAGTCTATATCCGGAAGGTTGATTCACGCCAACTATTTTGAAGGAAAATTACACTCAATATCGAAGGTCTAGCACAAATAGGTGTTAAAAGAATAATAGGCGCAGTAGAAATTAACCAGATCTATTTACTTCAAAATATAATATACGGAATTTTTAAAATAATTTAGTACCAATTTTTCAAAACAACTAACAACTCAAGATACGACGACATATCGACATATCCCTGTTGAATTGATCATACATAATAAAAAAGTGCCTATGTATGGACATGACCACAAAAATGACACCCGCAAGAAGCGGGTGTCTTATCATTACAATGATTAATCATTAATTACATGGGCTACCACCAGTGCCACGGTAAAATTGCTCAAAAGCGCCTGGTAAGATAAGGGGTAATTTGAGTTTGCTGAAATCCACATCATCTATTTGGACTTCGATGGCATCATTTTTACCCGTAGCTACACCGATACTACCAATAAAATCAGGTTGATAGTCTGGGCCGGATTGGGCCATAGCACCATAAATTAAATTAATGATACCATTTTTATTGATGACCACTTGCATCGTGTTTTGATCACCGTTTCCATCACTGGCATACATAGGTACTGCATCCCACGTGATAACGGCTCGATTACTATCCGCTTTATAGTAAATGCCACCATGTGCTGTGGGGTCTAAATCATTACGCAGCGGTGCGATGGTGGGTTGACCATTTAACATTAATTCGCCTCGTGTCATCCATGGCGAGTTAAAACCATATGCGAATCCAAGATCGATATTCGAATCGATTAGACTACTGACGACAATGGCTCCATTTGAATTGATTTTAATACGATCAAATGGACCGGTATTAGGCATAGAGAATGAGAAGGGCAATATTTTCTCAACGCTTTCATCATCGCCTAAATTCAGATTTTCAGTGCCTTTGTCCAATATCGCAATTCCATGATTAACAGTGATCAAGTAATATTTACCGATCAAAGGAATATAGGAGATCATATCACCGGGTTTCAAATCCATGAGATGATCAGGGCGATATCGGCAATTTTTAGAAAATTCAACCAATGGGTTTAATGCTCTGGTCAACAGTGAATCGCTGAGATAGAAGTCATATCCATTCTGATTTTTAAGGGTCTTATTAAAGAAAGACACAATATACCATTTATCTAAACGGTCGAATTCAGTTAATGGTGTGGCTGTACGTAAAGGCATCAAAGGTTTCATTGCTGAAACTTCGGCCGGATCACCTCCAACCAGTGATATAGTTGCATCGCTGATGCCATTAAAAACCGAAGGTTGGCAATATCGATAACTCTCATAGATTAATCCAACACCATTAGCCAAAAATATACCATTACCAACTATCATGGGATCCGACGGATTAGCTTCGACACTTTGCAATGATTGTTTTAGATAGTAGCAGAGGTTTAGGTCAGTTGCAGGAACGTGAACAGCTGCTGCAATATCCACCAAGTATTTCAAAGGACTATTGACTAATTGGGGAAAAACAATCGGGTTTTCAACTTCAAAAATGGGTGGATTTGACTGAGCTTGTTCACTGTCTTGTACTAACATTAAAGGCACACGAACATTTGCATAGTCCGTTGACGTAAAACCTACGTAATCCGTACCATCCATCGCAATCGCTGCTTTTACCCGACTATCCGGTGCTAATCCACTGGCTTGTAATCCTGCTACCGTTAGCATCGTTGTGCCGCCACCATATGAATAGCCATAGACACCAATGGCATTAGGATCGATATGACTTACAAATTGAGGGTTGCTGGTATTGCTTAGCATTTGACTAATGACAAAGCTCACATCCTGCGCTCTTCGCACTAAACGGGCAACCCCCGTTGACATACCAGGGCCTCCATTCAAACCACCGGCTAACGCCATACTCCGAATAGAGTTGTTACCGGTGTGTTCTACCGATGCTACAAGATAACCATGACTGGCTAAGGTTTCAGCCACTGGGAAAGCAGTAACTGCATTAGAACCAGTGCTGCCATGAGAATAAATTAGAAGGGGAAAAACCCCTGAATTTACGAGCCCATTTAAGACAGTACCGTTACTGGTTGTGATGTTGCCAGGCAAAGATAGGGCAGGATATCCGGTATGGGTACCATCATAGATTGGGTTATTCACCGAATACTGGGCCAACTGGCAAGTTTTACAAGCTTTTTGCAATGGGTACCAGATAGCCACATACAATGGTCTTCCTTCTGCTGGTCCACTGCTTGGCGTTGATCCATCCCTATTTCTTGAGGTATCGATGAATACTGTCGTTGTAAATCCAGTGGCATACGGCCCCAGTTTGGTAGGGTCTGGTACGTTTGAATTAGAGCCCGCTAATACCTGATTGGCAAAACTCAAGGTAATCAAGAGAATAATAGAATAAATACGAGATTTGCGCAGCGACTTCACAGACGAATTTGCTGGCGAAGATTGTGCGTAATACATACATACCTCCATCAGAATTCATGAGTCCGTGCCTCTAGATGGGGGCTTAGCCCACTAATAGACGGTACCCAATTACAGGTGGCCCCTTGATCCTATCCTGGCCATCGCTTACTCCTTTTGCTAACGGGTTGCTTTTACAGATCCGTCACTACAAGTATAGCACAATCTGGTGAAGTCAAGTGTTTTTTACGTGAATTATTTAGCAAGGAAGCAGCTATGTTCACTTAAAATCAATATAAATGAAATTATTTTTGAGTGGATATTCAAAACAAGTCATTACTGTTTCTGTTCTGTTTTGATGCGTTTGATGCGTTTTGATGTCGGGGTTTTGATGTCGGTTTTGATGTCGTATCTTGAGTTGTTGGATGTTTTGCGAAATCAGTATTAATTTGATGTAAAAATTTTCCGTTACACATTAAGTCTATATCCGGAAGGTTGATTCACGCCAACTATTTTGAAGGAAAATTACACTCAATATCGAAGGTCTAGCACAAATAGGTGTTAAAAGAATAATAGGCGCAGTAGAAATTAACCAGATCTATTTACTTCAAAATATAATATACGGAATTTTTAAAATAATTTAGTACCAATTTTTCAAAACAACTAACAACTCAAGATACGACGACATATTATGGCCACTCATTATCGCCAAACAAAGGTCCAAAGGCTTCGGGATTTCCTGTTTTTTTGCTCCAGAAAACATTGCCGATATCAAAATGCCACCATTCATATTCGTAGGAAGTAAATCCAACGGATTCCATTGAATTTTGGAGCAAATCACGCCGAGCTTTAATTTCTTTTTCTTCGGGTGTTAATGTCGATTTTATTTCATAGTAATTCCGATTTGAAATTTCCGAGGGATCATCAAAAGGTGCGCCCATATCACATTCTTGAAAAGTGGTGCTATCTATTAAAGTTAGATCAATTGCGCCGCCGGATAAATGAGGCGCGCAATAAGGGTCACCTACAATAGAAGGTAAAGACACATATTTTCGTGTTTCAATATAATTTTCTTCTTCGGTTAAATGAGGTTTTATTTTGCGCACTTCGTTACGAATAACATCAAATAAAACGCCTTGCACTGCACGCGGACGATATACATCCAAAACTAAAATTCCGTATTGAGATGGTAGATTTTCGAGCATCTCTAAGAGTCGAATTAAAACAATATTTCGGCCATAAATTTCAGGCTTTGGACTATAGCCTAATTCGTAATATACTGAACGTATTTTTAATCGCGGATGTATGCCATTATGAAATTCAACGGCTGTAGTTTCTTGTTCATTAAATATTTCTGACGCAATCATGTTAGTTGCCTTCAAAACGAAGTTTTAGTTCCAGGAATATTTTATGCATTTCTGGAAAATATTTTTTAATATCCTCATAAATTCTTCTGGCTGTATCCGCATCATAAACATGAGAAGTTAAGTTTCTGTCGTTAAGCATTTGCAACCAAGCAGTTTCGTCTTTGATCCAGCCGATCTGATAAGCTTCTTTTAAAGTATTTTTTGGCGTGTCGCTATTGATCCCCTCAGATTCTAAAAGGCGTTTGAGAGTTTTCCAAAAAAGTTCTAAACTAAATTCAAAACGTTGTATGATTCCATCAATATATAATTGGTCTGGATTTTTTATTTCAAGGCCTTCCTTGAGTCTGGCAAGGGCATTTTCAAGATTGTTGAGACTTTGTTGAATTTTAATTTTGCTCATAAAGGATTACCCCTTCTTGGTTAATATTGAGTCGCAAATTTTCGGACGCTTGATTGTAAAGTATCGCATCTATTTTTAATAGCGTATCCGTATTTTCTAAAACGTTTAGAATCGCCAACCAATCGGCTTGTGATAGATTGGGTGCGTCAAATGCGAGATCAATATCAGATGTAGGATTTTCATCGCCTCTGGCTCTAGAGCCAAATAGAATGATACGGCGTACTTTAGGGAGTAAGTGCGCCTTTTTCAGACTTTTAGTAATGAATGAGGTATCAAGTTGCATGGGTGCTCGTCTAAATACATAAACCTTGGCAGTATATCAAACAATGTTACTTAAGGCACTGTCATAACTCCCTTGCCAATTCTAATCAAAGTAAACTGTGGATAACTTTTTTCAATCGGGATAAAATGGCTGTTTTTATAGCAACAACAAGGACAGCGCCGTGTCGTCACAATTGTGGCAACAATGTTTGGCTCAATTAGAAAACGAGCTTAAGCCCATCGAGTTTACGCGATGGATTCAACCCTTACAGGTAGAACAAACGCCCGATGGGTTATCTGTATTGGCGCCTAATCAATTTGTGTTGGGCTGGTTGAAGGATAACTATTACAACCGATTAAAAGAACTCATTGTGGAGCTCTGTCCCGAAGAAACACCCCCACTGATGTTAGGGATAGGCACTCGCACAATGACTCGACCAGCCACAGCGGGGATTGCGCAAGCTGCGCCGCGCACATCGCAGCCTGCATCGAGTCTATCCGATAATGATGCCAATAATCCTTTTTCAAGCACACAAAATACGCTCAATGAGGCCTTCACCTTTGATAATTTTGTGGAAGGAAAGTCCAATCAACTCGCTCGTGCGGCTGCGTCACAAATTGCCGACAATCCGGGCACCGCTTACAATCCGCTATTAATCTATGGCGATGTGGGGCTTGGAAAAACACACCTTATGCATTGCGTAGGTAACTTTATTAAGAGTCGGAAGAAAGACGCAAAAATAATTTATTTACATTCAGAGCGTTTTGTTGCTGATATGGTTAAGGCGTTGCAACACAATTTAATGAACGAATTTAAACGTTGGTATAGGAATGCGGATGTTCTTTTGATAGACGATATTCAATTTTTTGCAGGCAAAGATCGTTCACAAGAAGAATTTTTTCACACGTTCAACGCGTTAGTTGAAGGACGACAACAAATTATATTAACGTGTGATAAATATCCTAAAGAAATCAATGGGTTAGAGGAAAGGCTTAAATCTCGTTTTGGTTGGGGGCTCACCGTTGCAATTGAACCCCCAGAATTGGAAACGCGGGTTGCCATTTTAATGTCTAAAGCCGAACAATCTCATGTACTATTGCCGAACGAGGTCGCTTTTTTTATCGCGAAACGAGTACAATCCAATGTACGCGAACTGGAAGGCGCTTTAAAACGCGTTATTGCTAATGCGCATTTCACCGGCCAACCCATTACGCTAGATTTTACTAGAGAAGCGTTGAAAGATCTATTAGCAGTACAGGCTAAATTAGTTTCTATAGAAAATATTCAGAAAATAGTGGCGACTTATTATAAAATTAAAGTCAATGAATTATTATCTAAACGACGTAATCGCTTTTTGGCGCGTGCTCGGCAGATCGCCATGGCGCTTGCAAAAGAATTAACAACCCATAGTTTACCGGAAATAGGCGAAGCCTTTGGTGGGCGCGATCATACCACTGTTTTACACGCAACTCGCAAGATTAAAGAGTTAATTGCATCTGAAGTGGATATTAAAGAGGATTATTTGAATCTTTTACGTATTTTGTCGACATAACTTAATGGAAGGATCAGGAACATGAAATTTACATTGCAACGCGATGAGCTTCTTACACCGCTTCAACTCGCTATAGGAGTTGTTGAGCGCCGTCAAACGTTACCTATTTTGGCGAACGTATTATTGCGTTTCAATGATGATCAATTGAGCGTCACTGGAACCGATTTAGAAGTTGAATTAATTGGGCGCACTACACTGCAATCCAAACAACCTGGAAATAAAGAAATTACAGTGCCCGGTCGTAAACTTCTTGATATTTGCAAAACATTACCTGAAGACGCGGCGATCACATTGGAGCATGAAAAAGATCGACTCTTAATTAAATCCGGGCGTAGTCGTTTTTCACTCTCTACCCTACCCGCTGAAGAATTTCCATTCATTCAGGCAGATCCTTCAAGTGTTGAATTAAAGCTCCCTCATTCTGATTTACAATATCTGATCCAACGTACTCAATTTGCCATGGCTCAACAGGATGTTCGTTATTACTTAAATGGAATGTTATTGGAAGTTAAAGGTGGCACGATTCGTACGGTTGCAACCGATGGACATCGACTAGCATTAAATTCTTTGACCTATTCAGATTCAGCCGCAACGACTCAAGCCTTGTTGCCTTACAAAGGCGTTCATGAGCTGTTACGATTAATTTCATCCAATGCAGGTGATGTTACAGTGGGTGTGAGCGCGAATCATATTCGTGTTGAAAGTCCGAACTTTACATTCATTTCAAAATTAATCGATGGAAGTTTTCCAAGCTATGAGCGAGTCGTTCCTAAGAACAGCGACAAGCATGTTATTTTGGATCGGCATTCATTGAAGCAAACTTTGCAGCGAGCTTCTGTATTGACCAATGAAAAATTCCGTGGCGTTCGTTTTCATTTAGAAAATGATTTGCTCCAAATCCAAGCAAATAATCCTGAACAAGAAGAAGCTGAAGAAGAAATGACGATCGATTATAACTCTCCGACATGTGAACTCGGATTTAATGTGGACTACATTATCGATGTGTTGAATACCATCACTAATGATTCTGTAGTACTGAGTTTTACAGATAATGAGACAGGTGTACTCGTTCAAGAACAAACTGACAGAGCATACAGCGCCTTCGTCATTATGCCCCTCCGTTTATAGACTCTCATGTCTAGACTCTCGCACATCACTGTTCAAAATCTGCGGAATCTTACATCAGTAGACATATGTCCTGGGCCAAAGATAAATCTTTTGTGTGGCCCTAATGGCAGTGGAAAAACCAGTTTTCTGGAAGCGATTCATTTACTCTCGCTGGGTCGTTCATTTCGAACTCACTTGAATTCTCGATTAATCGAATATGATCAAACACAATTTCAGCTACATGCAAAGGTTTCACGCTCAACAGGGGAAATACCCATTGGGCTTTCGAAGCAAAAAAATGGCCAATCAACAATTAAATTAGCGGGAAATACAATAACCTCAATCGTTGAATTAGCGGAATTATTACCAATTCAGTTACTCTATCCTGATGGTCACAGTCTAATTCATGAAGGCCCTAAAGCACGTCGGCAATTTATTGATTGGGGATTGTTTCACGTGGAACAATTATTCTACTCACAGTGGCAACGTGCTCAGAGAGCCATTAAACAACGAAATGCTTCTTTAAAGCAGCACGTTAGTACTGGTGATATCAAAATTTGGGATAAAGAACTTTGTGCTGTTGCGGAGCTTCTTGATCATTCTAGATCTCGCTATATCGACCAACTAACTCCCATCTTTAAGACTTTAATCTCATCTTTACTGCCTGAGGTACCTCTATCGCTGGCATATTATCGTGGTTGGTCTAATGATTACACACTCGAAGAAGTCTTGAAACGAAGTTTTCATAGAGACCTTGAACTAGGTTATACACAGCACGGCCCTCATCGCGCTGAAATCCTTCTGTCTGTAAATGGCTTGCCCGTTAAAGACACCCTTTCCCAAGGGCAACATAAATCTCTCATCTATGCATTACGATTAGCACAGGGCGACTTGCTGTTTCAGCAGACTAACAAATCAACAATTTATTTAATTGATGATTTGCCAGCTGAGCTAGATCAAACTAAGCTAAAACTCGTCGGTGACCTTTTAAACAATATTGACTCACAAGTTTATATCACGGGTACGGATTTTAAACTGTTTGAGACTCTATCAGATTACATAAACTCAAAAATGTTTCACGTGAAACATGGAACAATAGTTGAACAGGTGTAATTGCTAGTCTATTAAATTAGATGGCTTGCAACACAGTATAGTTTAACTACCCATGAGATTGTTTGACCTTTATAATATGCCTAGATTTAGGCGCTATACCAAGAGATGAGATAGGACTGTTTGATTCTCGATCTGTGCTGACCCCAGAGATCAGTATGTTTCACGTGAAACATAGTACAGTAATTGAAAGGTTTGATGATAAACTAAATGTTTGATAGCTTGCAAAGTTCATTCTGATCTGGCTATTCAATAGTATGTCTGAGGTTTTTTAGAATAGCATTGATTCTGTTTAATTAGAGCAGATTCTTGATCGTTCGATTCTCAGTCCACTGTGACCGATAACAATATGTTTCACGTGAAACATTCGATGATAGTTGAGCTGGTAAAGAATAGTATTTGAGGGTATTCACTCAAGGCATCTATGGATGCTAATATCGTGAAATAGTTTTATCAGGGAGAAAAGTAGATGAAGAGAACTGCAAGTGAAGACTTAATAGCGAACCTCCGAGATACTGATTCCCCAGAGGCAAAAGAAATTAAGGTTCAAAATAATAAAGCAAATACTCTTTCCACCACATTGGATGGGGAGAGAACTCATGAAAATCGGTTGTATCAAGATCGGCACGTTCCTGTACGCGGTGTGATTGAGGGGGACATTGTTCACTTGAAAAATGAACTCTTAGCCCATTTTTGGGGGCTATCTGACGACCAAGCGACAGACCTTTTACTGGAAGTATTTCCAGATCGAGTTAGGGCGGCATATACACGATTAAAGGAAATGGATCCTAAGCAAGAAGTAGCTCAAAATAATGAAACAGTGGGAGCCTATAGTTTAGCATCCTTGCATAAGCTGATAGCGATGCTGAGTTATGAACAAACATGTGATCTATTAGCTAAGTTTAGAGCCAATGACCAACGGCCGCGATGTTAATTATTCTTGCGACTCTTCTAGCGTGCGTATATAAAAATAGATCTATAAAGTATGATTTTCCTCCTAAAAAGTGATACAACAGACCCTAGTAACATTTTTTATAAATACCGATTTCCTCGCACGAACTCAATAATGCGATCACTTATATTAGTTGCCATAAAAACATAAATAATAAACGATATAAGTCATTTATTGGTATTACTTGTTTTTCATGACGAATATTTTTGCACTATTCAAGCATGGTAAGCAGCTATGTAAACTAGGCACAGAGTTAGAAAAGAAAGATTAAAAACGAACAAGAACAGATAATTTCAAAAATGGGAATGCTGCTTGAATCAAGCCCTGACTTGTTGGTCAAATGATCTACCGAAAAGTGTATTATCATAGATAAATTGCTCAATATTCAGGCAGGGGCAATGTACTCACTCTTTGCATAGATTTCGTACCAATTTTATTCAAATTCTGGTACACTTTATCCTTTTGATTGTGAGAATTTCGGTATGGCTATTAATGAACTCGATGCGACCTACGATCAGTCCAAAATCAAGGTTTTGAAAGGTTTAGATGCGGTACGTAAACGTCCGGGAATGTACATTGGTGATACTGATGATGGCACTGGTTTACACCATATGGTGTAT
>CAYUMZ010000032.1:0-11593 GCA_964446105.1 uncultured Gammaproteobacteria bacterium
ACAGACGCTATTATTAAAACAAACCGCCGGAACATTATCTCCACAAGATATATTTACGTTGAATCGATTAATGCGTAAGCGCACCGAATTAATTACTGAGAAAGATATTATTCATACGGAAATTCCAAAACATCACATACCCACTCAAATTGACATTTATGGCTCTGAATCTCAATCTGAATCGGAAAAAATTATTCCTTTTTCTTCCACCACAAAAAGTCATTCGAAAAAAGTGGCTAAGAAAAAACAGAAAAAAGGAGTCAGATCTAACATTGAAACATAGTTTCAGATCTGGCCCCTTTCTTTTTTGTTAAGAGTGATTTATTGCAAAAGTCTTCTAGTAGTCAGTACAGCTTTTATAATATTCAGATCACTTTGAGTTAAACCCAGACGAATCGGGTCAGATCTAACATTGAAACATTAGTCTCGAATCACATTTTTACAAACCCCAAATATCTTTACCACTAAAATTGTTCTAATCTTCGCTCATGAGCAGACCACTACGAATTTCTTATGAAGACGCATGGTATCATGTAATGAACCGTGGAGCATGTCGTATGAATATATTTAATAATGAAAAGCAAAAAGAGCTCTTTCTTGAAATTCTTGGGGATACAGTAAAATCTTACAAAATTGAAGTCCATGCGTATTGCTTAATGGATAATCACTATCACCTTTTGATCAAAACCCCACTTGCGAATATTTCAAAAGCAATACAATATCTTACATCGACTTACACAATAAGACATAACCGCCTTGAAGGAAAAGATGGCCCTCTATTCAGAGTTAGATTTAAATCAAAACTAGTTGAAAACAATCATTACGCTTCACACTTGGTACGATATATACATTTAAATCCAAAAACTGCAAGTATTGTTCTCGAAGCTGAAGATTATCAATGGTCAAGCTATCGTGCATACTTAGGTTTTGATCAATTCCCAAAATGGCTTTGCGGGTCATTGGCGTACGGGATTTTTGGTGAAAATGATTTCTTCACCAAATTCAAGAGTTTCACTAATCAAGGAAACCCGGACTTTATTATTAAAGAATTCTCTGCGCAAAAGCAATCGCCCTGGCTTGGTTCGAATTCATTCCGAGAAAAAATTAAAAAAAACATTTCCTTTACTTCATTATCTGATGAGATCATTGAAAAATCACTCTTTAAACCAACTATTGAAGAAATTAAGGTTGTCGTTTCTGAGATTTTTAACATAAAGATTACTGATATTACAAAATCAACACCTGGAGTTTTCAATTATCCACGTAAATTTACAATGTTTATAGCTCATAAATATTTTCGTTATACTTTATGCGAAATCGCAGATACTTTTAATCTTACACGATATCAATCAGTCTCCAATGTCATTAGACCACTCAAAACTGAAATAGATATTTGCAGTAATTTATCCTCCCTGTTAAGAATGATTCTCTCAAAATTAGAACAAAATGCTATCCACACGAGAAAGACCTAGTTTCAATGTTAGATCTGCCCCCCTTGCTTGCAACGGGGATTGCTTTAGAAACCGCCCGTATTTACATTTGCTCCAAATTAAGTTATTCTTTACTAATAAATCCACTTGACAGGAGCTTAATAAAGATGAATAAAGATCGCTTTTTCACCGAATCTACGCAAAAACAAGAACTCAATAATACACTCAAAGTTTCACAAGAGAGCTCCCAGACTCTCTTAAACTCTGTAGCCAACAATGATTTAGATGCTGTTTCCAAGCAATTAACAAGCGATCCTGAGTTAGCTTTTACAAAGCACCCGCATAGCCCTCAACAAACTTTATCGAGAGAGCCTGAAGAGGTAAGAAAATTCTTTGAATTACAGAGCTTCCTTGCAGAACAGAAGAACCATGCCTCTCTTGCTGAGTTTTTCTCTGAAGATGCCGAAGCCAACATGGGTCGAATCGAACCTACTCTTCTGTAAAACGGCCCCAAAACAGGGGGGCACATTGGCCCTAACATCGATTAAATCATTTTGATCAGCAGCATAAGCAATGTACCGCGAGGCCGGAGCCTCAAATCGTACCCCATCACCCATTTGTATGCATATTATGGAACTAAGCTATCATTTTCGGAATATATTCCGAAATTATCAAACATTTTCGGATCATGCTCCGAAATTATCAAATTTTTCATTGCCATAATGGAAATTTCGGACTATACTCCACATGCGTTTGATTTTTTCGGAATAGCCTTATGTATCAACGTATTCTAAGCTTGCCTAAGAAAAGGCACTTTTTCTTATTTGGGGCACGTAATACCGGGAAGAGCACACTCATTAAACAGCTATATAATCATGAGAATAGCCTTATATCGAACTGCTCAAAGGTGATGATGAAGAACGATATAGGCTCAATCCAGACTTATTAACCTCAGAAGTAATAGCTTTACCCAATAATATCCAGCACGTCATTATCGACGAAATTCAAAAGAATCCAAAATTATTGGACATTATACAAATTCTAATGGGGGATACTGATAAGACATTTATTATGACGGGATCAAGCGCGCGTAAACTTAAACGTGATGGCGCAAACTTATTAGCGGGAAGAGCCTTTGTTTATCATCTTTACCCATTAACAGCATCAGAGCTTGCCGATGATTTTGATCTTGACCACGCACTTCGATGGGGCACATTACCAGAAATCAGTCAGTGCGACACGGATTTGGAGCGCCAAGAATTTTTAAATGCCTACGCACATACTTATTTGAAAGAAGAAATTATTGTCGAACAAGCCGTCCGCAATTTAGATCCATTTCGAAAATTTCTCGAAGTCGCAGCCCAATGTAATGGTAAAATCATTAATTACAGCAATATCGCACGCGATGTAGGGGCAGATGATAAAACACTTAAATCTTATTACGGCATACTGGAAGACACATTAATTGGATTCATGCTGGAATCGTATACAGGATCATTTAGGAAAAGACTGAGCCAAAAGCCAAAATTTTATTTTTTTGACCCTGGAGTTGTGCGCGCATTATCAAGAAAAACGAGTATAGGTTTAACACCTCAAACAAATGACTACGGAAATGCTTTTGAGCACTTCATCATTTTGGAATGCATGAAATTAAGTGATTATTATCGAAAGGACTATCGCTTCAATTATTTAAGGACACCGGGCGATGTTGAAATCGATTTGGTAGTAGAACGTCCTGGAAAACCATTACTGTGCATTGAGATTAAAAGCAATAGTAATATTGTACCTCAAGATATTTCTAGTTTTAAACAAATTACTGCGGCAATGCCAAATTGCGAGGCAGTCGTACTCAGTAAAGACAAGTATGCTAAAAAATTCGATCATGTTCTTGTATTACCTTGGCAGCAAGGCATTCAGGAGCTATTTACTGATCAAGCTTGAAGGACCAAAGAGCTTGGATAGTGCATTATGATAAGCGATTCCCTTAATCCACGGGCCTTAAGTTAAAGCTGATGGTTGTAAATCAAAGCAGTTATTGTCCATTCATGGCTCAAAATCAAGGCTGTTTTGGCCAAAAATGGTCGTAAATCAAAGCGATTTGGCCTGGACTAGACTTACAGCATGCATGGAAGTTGCGTGTAAATTCGAAAAGTACGGTTCTAGAATTGATTAATTACTGATCTGAACAGCTTCAGCAACAGTCGGCGCATGACCTTGCTGGCTGAGAAGCAGAGAAATTTCTTGCACGGTTTTTTCGAGAGCGCCGGCATTTTCGATGACGATTTGATCTGCGCGGTGAATTAAGGCTTGTCTATGCTCAGCATTTTCAAATAGATTGAGCACTTTCTGCGCCAAGGATTTTGAATCTTCTACTTTTTCACACGCGTCAGCTTGTGAGAATTGATTAGCGATGTCTGTAAAATTATGCATATGAGGGCCAAATAATATCGCAGATTTTGCACTAGCGGCTTCAATAATATTATGACCACCGATCGGAACTAAACTTCCACCGACATAAGCGACATCAGCAGCTCTGTAAAATTTTGGCAACAGGCCCATTGCATCGACGAGAAAAATTTGTGCGGCAAATTGTGGAATATGTTTTTCACTCAAGCGTTCTGTAGAGAAATTCGAAGACGCGCATAATTCTGCGACACGATTAAAACGCTCAGGATGTCTTGGCACTAAAATTAATAATGCTTTAGGATGTTGCGCGAGAATTAATCGATGCGCATCTAATACTTGTTCTTCTTCACCAGGATGTGTGCTAGCGGCAATCCAAACAGGTCGAACACCAATTTCTCCACGCCATTCTAATCCTGCTTCCCACAAGTCGGGTCTCGGTGTCATATCAAATTTTAGATTTCCCACCACTTTTACTTGTTCTTGCGTTGCACCTAATTGTTTAAATCGAAGTGCATCCGATTGCGATTGTGCCGCAATGATAGTAATTCGTTGCATCATTGAGCGAGTGATCGTCAGCATTTTACGATAACCCTTAAAAGATTTTTCTGACAAACGCGCATTGGCAATGATGACTGGCACATGATGACGCACACAACCTTTAATTAAATTAGGCCACAATTCTGTCTCCATAATTATTGCGATGCTGGGTTGATTGTGTTTGAAAAACCGTTTAACCGCTCCTGGAAAATCGTATGCAATATGTTGGTGCACAACCTGCCCTGCAAATCGTTGAGCGACACGAGCCGCTCCTGTTGCCGTCATCGTCGTGACCAATAGTGGCCTATTAGGGTATTGTTTCAATAAGGCATTGATCAAAGGCTCAGCAGCCACGACTTCGCCATACGAGACTGCATGCAGCCATAGCGTATCGGGGCTCAATCTTTCTGTGTTATAGTAGCCAAATCGATCAAAGACTCGTTGACGATAACCAGGCGATTGGCGGCCTCGCCACCATAGCCTAATCAGGATAAACGGTAGCGCAATGTAAAATAGTAAGGTATAAATCTTTCTCATGTTCACATCATACCAGGGAGGTAGAGAAAATGAATGATTTTTTTGCATTTAGACGCATGTTGGCACCATGGATAGTTCGCGTGGGATTTATCATCGGCTCGCTAGTCATCATCGGGGTTGGTATTTACGACGTTTTTGCTGTTCCAACCATCGCTAAGGGAATTTTCATCATTTTGTTCGGCCCGCTCTTCCTTCGATTATCTTTAGAAATGATTATTGTCTTTTTCACTATTAATGAAACACTCACGGATATTCGTACGCAATTAAAACAAAAAGAAAAAGAATAATTTCTCTGATTATTTTTTTCACGCGGGAATTTTTAATTTCTTAAATGATTCTTCGGCCGCTTTAATTGTGTAATCAATATCAGCATCGGTATGTGCGATTGACATAAATCCTGCTTCAAATGCAGAAGGAGCTAAATAAATTCCTGCTTGTAGCATATGATGAAAAAATGCATTATACGCATTAGTGTCACACTGTTTTACATCATCCACATTTAAAATAACCTTATTTGTAAAAAATAAGCCAAATAAGCCTCCAATTTGATTGATCACTAAAGGCACTCCAGCTGATCTCGCTGCCGCGCTAATTCCTTGAGTCAGTCGCTGACATTTTGTATTTAATTCAGCATAAAACCCGGGTTGACTGATAATTTTTAAATTTGCCAAACCTGCCGTCACTGCAATCGGATTTCCAGATAATGTTCCTGCTTGATAAACAGGCCCCAAAGGCGATAAGCATGACATAATATCAGCACGTCCACCGAATGCACCTACAGGCATGCCACCACCAATTATTTTTCCGAATGTTGTAAGATCAGGTTTAATTTTAAAATATTCTTGCGCACCGCCTAGTGCAACTCGAAATCCAGTAATGACTTCATCGAAAATAAGTAAGCTACCATGTTCATCACACAATTTGCGTAAGCCAGCTAAGAAATCGGGCTGCGGCAAAACACAATTCATATTAGCTGCAACGGGTTCAACAATAATTGCCGCAATATCTTCGGGATATTCTTTAAACCATGATTCTACAGAGGCTAAATCATTAAAATGAGCAGTGAGTGTATGTTTAACAAAATCGTGAGGAACACCTGCAGAACTGGGAATGCCAAATGTGAGACCACCGGATCCTGCATTCACTAAAAGTGAATCCGCATGACCATGATAGCAGCCTGCAAATTTGATAATTTTATTTCGCTGCGTAAAACCCCGCGCAAGCCGAATGGCGGTCATGGTCGCTTCAGTTCCTGAATTCACCAAACGCACCAGTTCCATCGACGGTATTAATTGAGTCAGGAGCTCTGCCAATTCAACTTCAATGGCGGTCGCCGCGCCGTAACTTAAACCATTAGCAATCGCTGCTTGAGTTGCCGAGACTACCTCGGGATGGGCATGACCAAGAATCATCGGCCCCCAGGACAACACATAGTCGATATACCGATTGGAATCTTCGTCATACAGATAGGCTTTTTCAGCTCTTTTGATAAAGGGCGGCGTTCCCCCTACACCATTAAATGACCGTACAGGAGAATTGACACCACCGGGTATAACGCGGCTGGCTCGTTCGATTAAGGAGGCTGATTGGGTGTGTTTCATGCTTTTTCTCTTGGTTGATGGCAGCCTGATTGTAACGAATATAAGCCTAATCTGTCTATTCCAAAAACGATGGACAATTCACAGCAAAAGCCTTCAACATTATCTAATCTAGCTGAATTCTAGGGCGATTACATAAAAGTCTACTGTCGATATTAAGAAAGTACTAACAACTCAAGATACGACACCTGTATAATACCATCATATGAAAAGTTGTAGAGCGAGGCTGACGTAATGAAAAAGACAACATACCCACTTTTATCTAAAGAGACTATTGCTGCAATAAAAGCCGATAATAAAAGTGAAGCACTCTATAAGGCGATAAAAGCAGAGGGTGATGATGTAGACGGCGTGATCGCTGCCGTTCAAGATGGCGCAGATGTAAATCGGCGGTATAAAGATAGAATGTCTGAGAAACCTCGAAATAGGTTACCTTTGGAATGGGCCATTCATTTCGATAAATTCGAACGATTCAAAAGGCTTGTCGGTAAAAAGGCTAATTTTAAAGCCACTGTACTGATTAGCCCCCCAGAATATTTCAAGCCTGCAGCATTTATCTGCCAACCCAATGTCCAAATGTCCCTACTCCATTACGCTGCAACCAAAGGCAATCATCGATTTGTTAAATATATGGTTAATGATTTAAAAATGGACACCACACTACAGGATAGCTGTGGTTTCTTACCCATTCATCGTGCAATAGCTGGCCTTAATCGAGATACTGTAAAAGAATTAAATGATAAACAACAAGTTATGACAGCCGTTTCAAAACAAGGTGATTTTTGCATTCATATTGCTGCTATGATAGGCAAAAAAGATATGTTTGAATTTTTGATTTCGTTAGGAGCGAATATTCGCTCAAAAGGTAGTTTTCAAAGAACTCCTTTGCATTGGGCAGTTTTGTGTCGACAAAAAGTAATAGTCGCTTTTTTAGCTACAGATAAAGCGCACAGAGATGATACAGAAGATCGGGGGAGAAACGCTTATCTTCTTGCTGTTGAGATTGACGAACTCGAATTAGTAACAATGTTAGTTTTGAAAGATGACTCATTTGCCGTTCGAGATGGAAATGGTATGAGCGCCATGCACATTGCAGCTGAAAAGAACAATGTGCCCATGCTGCAATTTTTACATGGAAAAGAAGGATTATCTTTTGACAATACTGACAACCAAGGCCGCACACCTCTACAGATCGCAATCGAAAACGATTTTATTGAGACCTTTGATTTCATTATTAATAAATTACGTAAGCAACATTTAAAAACCTATTCAAAAAAACAGGAAACTAAAAAATTAAAAAAGACGACCGAAGAAGAGCCTCTAAAAGCATTGCTCGATTGGCACGATAATAGTGGTCGAGCAATCCTTGAATGTGCACTACGAAATAAAGCTTCAAAGATATTAGAGCGATTGAGTGAGCTGGGAATTCATTTTAATCCACGCAATAATCTTGGCAACACTATGATGTTTGAAGCAATTAATGCGGGCGATGACAAAATGATTGTCTGGATAAACAGATTTGGCGTACCGCTTAAAATTCAAAATGATAAAGGACTGAGACCGGAGCATATCGCTGCAGCACAGGGAAAAATTCCAGTACTAAAATTGTTTCAGATTATATCGAGTGTCGATTTTAAAGCCAAAGATGAAGATGGAATGATGCCAATTCATCATGCCTCTTTAGCTGGGGAACAAGAAACTTTAGAATGGTTACTCCAAAATAATGGGGGCTCAGTCAATGACACAGACGATCAAGGTCGAAATTGTTTGTTCCATGCTGCAAGGGGTAATCGCTCGAGTTTAATTATCCACTTAGTTAATGTTAATAAAATGTCCTTAAAGTCAGTCTGCTCTAAAAAAATGACATTAATGCACCACGCCGTTTTTAAATCGGCTAAAAATGCTATTGAAACTCTCAGACAATTCGGAATGAGCCTTGAAATAAAAGGTGATCAAGGTATGACATCATTACTGCTGGCTTGCCAGAGTAATTTACCAGAGATGGTCGATTTTTTAATAGGCTTAGGTGCGAAAAAAGAGGCGGTTAATACTAGTGGTCGAAATGCATGGTTTTACGCTGCAAGCAATTGCCGAGATGAAACACTGTTTAAATGCCTAGAAAAACATTCCATCCCCTTGACTGGAGTTTTAGACCAATATGAATTAAGTCCTGTCCACATGGCTGCAATGGGCGGCAATCTCTTCGGTCTCAAATACTTAATTAGCAAAGGATTAGGGTGTTTTCAAAAAAGTAAATCGGGTGAAACACCACTTCAAAAATCAATAAAGACTCGCGGAAAGCTTGAGCAAGACCTTCAAGAGAAAAAAAATAGGCCCGAGTATCAACAAGAAAATAATAGGAAATTGCGCGAAGAATGTGAAAAAATAGAAGCAAGAATTTTGGGTTGTAAAGAAGTTGAAGACTATTTACTGTCTTTAAATCAAGAATTAGCAAGGGAAGAAGAGCTTCCTGTAGAAAAAAATGAACCTAATTCCAAGCGCGAACGACAAGATGAAGATGCAGGTGATGCAGACAGAAGAGCCATAAAACCTAAGGTCGAACCTGTTCTAGAAGGCGCACCGTTGAACATTGAAGGCCAAAATGATCATCACGGCCCTAAAATGTGATACTAACGCGCCACCGTCATATCAACGTGAACGACACCCGGTTTGTCCGTTTTTTGGATTGTTGCTTTTTCGATTTTACACGCTGTAGCGGATTGCAAATCTTCAACCCATCGCATAAAAGAGACAAAGTCAACCTGCGCGAATGAAACCTGCACACGATTACTTTCGAGCTGTTTAATATCGCCTGCTGCGGCTTCTAATCGATTGCGCTTAACAGACTGTTCGATTGCAGAGAGTAATGATGTAGAGCTACTCGTTGTATTTTTTGTTTGCTCTCGCAAATGGATTAATTGGGATTTTGCATTTTTCATCCAGTCCACGAGCTCTCGTGTTTGTTGATTGCTTTCTGCCAGCTTATCATTTTTATCATGCAGCGGACTTAAAATAAGAAAATAATATAATAATAATCCACCGACTATTCCACCAATAATCAGCGCCAATCGATCACGTTCTGATAATTTTTCCATAACGAATTACCTTTCTTTCATTACTAAGGTTGATTGAATAACTTCTCCCGATTTTGACTCATGCGTTTGTTCTGCGATTAAGCCTTTCGCACGTAAATTCGAAGCCAATTTATCAAGCAACTGAAAATCGGTAGCCTCAAGCTTCACTTCGAGTTGAGAATTATTGAACGTTGCGCCCTGAATCGTAAGACCCGGTGTATTAATTAATACCGGCGATGCGACTGCTACTAATCGCATGAAGACACCTTGTTGTTTTGCTTTTTTCACAGCGATCAGCGCTGATTCGATTCGCTGCTTAGCGCTTTGCGTTGCGGACTCACCCGGATAAATTTCGTGATAAACAGCAGCCAACTCATTGTTTAATCGATGGGCTTGAAAATTTAATATCGCATATTTAATAAATCCAAATACGCTAAATAATATGACCCACATCGCCGCCATTGATATAAAAACTTTTTGCAGACGCGCAGCACTACCCGATGAGGAATTGGTTTGATAGTCCCCCTGCAATAAATTGATAACGGTGTTTTTATTGCAATTATTCTTCAAGAAAATTACCCAAGAGTCATTTTGGGCTTTCTTCACAACAGGTATTTTTAAATGATCAAGCAACTCTTTCTCTAAGTCGCTTCCAGAAGTTGTAAGCAAGACAATTGATTCTATTTGGTTATTTTCTTGTTGATGTTGAATCAATAGATCTACAAGGTTATTTTTTTCAATCGCAAATCCCATATTTACATCGGTTTTAACCCAAGAAAATTCACCGATTTCCGCAATAGTCCACGTATTTTTTTCCCATGGTAACGCTAACACTTCTGGAACCATGAGACTGATTTTTGATTTCAACTCGCCGGGAATTGATTGTAACCATGCATCCATACGCTCTCGATTAACAACACCAACAGGTGTAAAACCTGCACTATTACTTCGAGCTATTGCAAAATGACAATTTTTTACATCTTCTGTTATTTCATCTTCTACAGCATAAGGAACTGCTTTGCGTAATTTTACGTTGGATAAACGAGGTAATTTTGCCTGAGTAAGATAAACATCTGCTGTTGGAACAAAAACAATAACATCACCTTTAAAAGCACCCCATGATTTTTCTGACAATGATTTAGCAGACGAGGATGAAGCAGATGATTCTGAACCTTCGATATACCATCGAAGATCACCATTAGTTCCGAGAATTTGTATTACCATGTAACTCATTCTAAAATCCTTTTACCAAGTCCCTTGGGTCGACCATAATACAGTCACATTCACATTAGGAGGCGCTCCCTCCTGATGCAGGATACTATACACACGTAAAGTCTGATCATCCAGTATTACCTCTGCTTGTAATAAGTAATAATCTCCATTAGCAGACGTAACCGTTGCATTTTGGGTAATATTCGATGGCAATGTAATGATATAGGGAATTAATTTTTGATAGATCTCCGCACTCACGCCACTAATCAAACGTAACTCAGTTGGGCTGACCATTGGCGTATGTGCAACACTATATGGTGGAACAATAGTTGAATAATATTGATCGCTTTTTGTTATTGTTTGACCTACCCAATCGTTCACATTACTGATAATACTTTTCACTTCTGAATCAGGAAGCTCAGGTATACGAGTACCAATAAATTTAATAAATGCATCCTGCGCTGAAGCGTTCGATAATGCATTTAAATTCGTCCGCTGATCTAATCGTTCTAAGTGTCCGCTCACGTGTCCACGATGATTTGCGATGATTGTTTCAGGGAAATCTTGCTGCCATAATTCCGTGCTTTCACTTGGCGTTGATTTTTCAGTTTCTTTTACAACACCAATTGCCCAATATAATACACCTTGTGAATAACGGTAGGCTTGAGTCGCGGTTTGTATTTGCTGAGTTCGACGAATATCGATGCGTTGTTGCACCATCAATCCAACAGAAATAATAGTAATAATTGCTACGATAAGTAATACTGCAACTATAGCAGATCCCGACTGCCTTTTAAGA
>CAYUMZ010000033.1:0-11565 GCA_964446105.1 uncultured Gammaproteobacteria bacterium
ATAGACAAATATAAAATCTTATTCGATTTGTCTATTTGTCAAGATTTGACCCCTTCCCTGTCAAAATTTGCCCCCTTCCCTTTCCCTTCGTTTAAGAGTCATAAATACCATATTATAGCTGTTTTTTTCATCCGCGCCTTGTTCATTGCGCTCCACGACTTGCCAATCGTTGGCATCCCATTCAGGGAAATACGCATCACCCTCAATCTCTGTATCAATCATCGTCAAATATAACTGCGATACCATAGGCAGTGTTTGCTGGTACAATTGAGCACCCCCAATCACCATCAGCTCTTCATCCGCATTACACGTCTCCAAAACTTGTTCCCAAGTATGCAGAACAACAACCCCTTCACTAGTCCAGCGAGTATCGCGGGTCAGCACAATATTTTTTCGATTCGGTAGAGGCTTACCGATGGCTTCGAAGGTTTTACGCCCCATCACAACCGTCTTACCGGTTGTCAGCGCTTTAAAATGCTTTAAATCAGCAGGTAAATGCCACGGTAATTGATTGTTCTTTCCAATCACTCGATGATGAGCCATTGCTGCTATCAGTGAAATTTTCATATACTATCCCTTATATTCATAGGGTCATTCTGGACAATCCTGTAGACTAGGTCAACTATAGCGGTTTCCGCTATACATTAAGCGATGGGGGATAAATAAGGGGGAGAGGCGCAGCTCTCCCCCTTATTTGGTGAATGTGAACTTTGTTTACATTCACCATATATGAAGTGGGAAGGAGTTGCCCGCGTTAGCGGGAACTCCTGTGTCAACTATCAAAGGAGCAATCATGGCAATTTGGAAATATGATTATACGGTAGAGCAACTCAATGCTTTAAACACAGGCACCATGGCGGATTTTCTGGGTATACGATTTATTGAAATAGGCGAAGATTACTTAAAAGCAACAATGCCTGCTAATGAACGAACTTTTCAACCCGCACGAATTGTACACGGCGGCGCGAATGTGGTTTTAGCGGAATCCGTGGCAAGCCTGGGAGCCAATTTACTGATAGATCGCGAAAAATTTCGCGCGGTAGGTCAAGAAATTAATGCCAATCATCTGCGACCAGTGAAAGAAGGCATTATTACTGCAACAGGGAAGCCATTATATATTGGTGCTACATCTCAAGTATGGCATGTTGAATTAATGAATGAAGACGGAAAACTAACATGCGTTTCTCGCATGACAGCAGCCATAATAAAATGGCCTGCAGTGAAACAATAAATCTTCAATAAAAATTATGAGCTGTTTGTTCAGTAGAGTCATTGATTTCCGAGCCTAACGCTATAATTATTGGCGCATGGCGTTTGGTTTTCTTAGCACCATTTGTAGTTCTAGAGTACGCGTCGTCCGCTCCCTTTGCTGCAGAATACGCTGCTTGAAATCCTTGTTTACTTCTATGGACTAATGCTCTGCTGTCATTATCAACAGTATCACTATTGCCATAAAAAAAACGAACTACTGAATCTAATCCGGACTTGATAAATCTCTGATAAAAACCTTGAGCTGCCTTTTTATCGTGTTTAGCATCAAAATAATCATAACCAAGTTCGCTTTCCTCAAAATCACTTTCTGTTAAGACAAGTGGTTTTTCTGGAATATTATTTTCAATGGTCACATTTTTTTTCACATGCCAATCAGCCCACCAATTACTTAGATTATCTGTGATAATTGTCATTGGTAGTGCAACCAATAATGACATAATGCCGATGATACCCAAAGTCGCAAGATCAGTTCCAATAAAAGTTGAAACCGTTGCTAAAGTAGATCCAAACACCATAACAAAATACGGTTTTATCGTGAAGAAGATTCCTTGAACCCATATAAACGAGGCGTTAACAACAGGAAATTGTAATACCCAATTTACCTTTTGGATTACAATGAGCGGGGCAATAGACACTAAACCAGTAAATAACAGCGGGAATACTAAGGCCCAGATACAAGTTGATAAACTGATACTGAGTTTTGCCAACAGTCCACCGAATGCGTAACGAGTGCCCCCGATGTCCAGCGATATTCCATTAGCTAATGCCATTCGCATACTTTTTTCAGGGGACGTTCCGGCTCTTCCTATAATCAGTGCTAAATTACAAGCAGTATACAGTGTATATACTGCCAATGAGACCGCACCCGCAACAACCATTGGAATGCTCATAACAATCACCCCAATTTTACTGGCAACATATTTTGGCCAACCCAATAGATCTTCGACAATTTCTTTTCGGGGCTCTGGGACATTATATAACTGTTTCATTAATTGGAAACTTTCGTGTGCAACAAAAAGGGTTCTTAACAAGGTACTGAACATCACTATACTTAAAAACCAAGGAAGCATTTCTGTGAATAGCTTCAAAACATTGATAGTAAATTTAAACGGCCATGCAACGACTTTAATCAGAAAAATTAATGGGAATTTAATCGGTGAACCGAAAATTTGGAGATACATTTTTGCTATGGGCGTATTTTCGTTCCAATCAATGCCGCCAAATAAGTTACTGATTACCTGTAATCGTGTAAGCTCTGGAATTACTGCCCCATCCTCTGATGGATTTGCGGGGAAAGCAGTAGGCCGTGACGGCAGAGCAAAAAATGTCGCTTTTAATAGACTTTTACTGACATATTGTCCGGCATAGCGTTTATCGTCTTTATTATTTCGTAGATCGTCCGCATAAACAATTTTACCCGTTGTACTATCATATCCATCAAATTCGTAGGTCACTAAAAATGCGGTCAGTAGTGCGGATTTAAATCCATCCCAATTCCATTTTTTCCACCAAGCAGGAAAGAAAAAATTGCGCAATAACCATTGTGGCAAAGTTGCAGGAACATGCTTAGCCTCTTCAAAAACGGAACATTTAGGATTAACAGTATAACTACCAAGTTTATCCAAAAATCTTTTCCAAGCACTTGAAAGCCAGGATGAGTATTTATCTTCATTATTTTCTTCAACTGTATAATCTGCATCAGGTCTATTTCTAGATTGTGTTATTTTAATTTTACGAAGCGCAAATTGTTGTTGTGCAACACCCAATCCAAAAAATAATTCTGTCTCGTTTTTAATATTTCCATTCAATGAGCTACAATTCAGTAAAATTCCGGTAATTCCAAGTTTCACATTTGCCTTCATATCTTTGGCCTGACAACCAAGAAATACTAAACGACCGATGTATTCATCTTTTCTCTGCCAGGGCACAAATGCCTTATGACAAGTGTCTAGTAGTACTTTTTTATTATCGTATTTGTAGGAATGCACCAAGAATTTAAATTTATTTGAAATTTTGTCTCGCTTTAACAAATTAAGCGCAGCATTTGCACCATCGATATCACCGTAATAAATTAAACACAGCTGGACACTGTTTTGATTAAGATATTGAATAATTTTACGTGTCGTGTCACCGCCAATGAGATACCAATTTCCATAAACATCAGCGGCATACAATGCTTGGAAATCAAAGATAAGCACACCCTTTTCAATTTTAAGACGACCATTCTCTTTATCTTTAGGGGGAGCGTTTCTTACAGCATATTTTAATTCTTCTATAGAAAAAATATTTAATTCTTGCTGAGCTTGCGACATACGAAAACCTATGAGCGTTACCTATTCTAAACACAATGTCAGATTAGACCATGCGACAGCATCAATGTCAAGTCAAAACAGTCAAAAATGCGTTCCAAAATAGCCAAAAATAGCAATTCCCAGCTAGGCCATTGAAAGAGCTGAGCGATATTCTTGCCACTTCTTACACAAGCGATGCACCGACCCATCGGTATCCAATCCCTGGATTTCCTCGGCTGTAAACCAAGCTAAATCAATAGATTCCTCACTAATGACCAACGGCTGAGGCTCCTGCAATTGAAAGAAGAATCGAATGTCGAAATGATAGTGAGATGGATCCTGGCCAATCGCAGGAATACGATGCACGTCCACATCAAAAATACTCGGGATGACTAACTTCAAATTGGTAAGACCCGACTCTTCATACACTTCTCGTTGAGCGACGGCGAGCAGATCGGGGTTGTCATCAGTATGCCCTCCCAACTGCAACCATAGTCCAATTTTTCGATGCAAGGTGAGCAACGCTTTTTCACCTGCCATATCAATGACCCAGGCAGAAGGGGTAAGATGCCCATAAAAATTTTGCCGAGATAAATGATTTGGATGTTCCTGAATAAATTGAATTATCCAATCGCGAAAATGCTGTTGCTCTTGGCAATTCGGTTGGTAAGCGCTCAACATGTCGAGTAAATTAAATTGACTACTCATACAGACGTTGGCTTATTAATTCGAATGCCTAAATCAATTAATTGTTGAGTATCCACTTCACTGGGCGCTTGAGTTAGCGGGCATTGTGCAGATTGTGTTTTTGGAAAAGCGATCACATCTCGAATGGATGTTGCGCCCGTCATCATCATCACAACACGATCTAATCCAAATGCAAATCCACCATGCGGTGGTGCTCCCATTCGCAATCCTGTAATTAAATGTCCAAATTGCGCGTGAGCTTGCTCTTCAGTAAATCCCAATAATTTAAACACGGTATTTTGCAGTGCAATATTATTAATACGAATTGAACCACCACCGATTTCTGAACCATTAAGCACCAAATCGTAGGCACGCGATAATGCCTGCCCCGGATCTTTTACTAATTCTTCTGGGTCACCAATTGAAGGAGCAGTAAAAGGATGATGCGTTGATTGCCAACGTCCAGTTAAACTTTCTCGTTCGAACATAGGAAAATCGACAACCCACAGCGGTCGCCACCCACCTTCGACAATACCTAAATCGTCCCCTATTTTTAATCGTAATGCACCTAAAGCTTCATTCACAACTTTCGTTGTGTCAGCACCGAAGAAAATCACGTCACCCGTTTTTGCATTGCATCGTACTAAAATATTTTCTACAACATCATCAGGTAAAAATTTTAAAATAGGCGATTGTAGCCCTTCTTTTCCGGCACTACGATCATTCACTTTAATATAAGCTAACCCTTTTGCACCATAAATGGTGACAAAGGTCCCGTAATCATCAATCATTTTTCGACTCAGTTTATCACCGCCCGAAACCGGTAATGCTGCGACGCGGCATCGCGAATCTTTCGCAGGATCTGAAAACACTTTAAATTCCACATCTCGGACCAGATCACCGATATCTACTAATTCCAATGGAATACGTAAATCAGGTTTATCCACACCAAATCGTCGCATCGCTTCGGCGTATGTCATGTGTGGAAATGGATCAGGTAAGGTTACATTTAATAATTCTGCAAATAATTTTCGTGTCAAACCTTCTACAATATTTTGAATATCTTTTTCTTGAATAAAAGACATTTCTAAATCAAGCTGAGTAAATTCAGGCTGACGATCTGCACGCAAATCTTCATCACGAAAACAACGTGCTACTTGGTAATATCGATCAATACCTGCAACCATGAGTAATTGTTTAAAAATTTGCGGTGATTGAGGTAGTGCATAAAATTGACCGGGATGAACACGTGAAGGCACTAAATAATCGCGCGCACCTTCAGGCGTTGATTTTGTTAAAAAAGGTGTTTCAACATCATAAAATCCATGATCTTCTAAATAATGACGCATGGTGCGAGACACTTTCGCACGAAAAGCAATACGCTGTGCCATTTCTGGCCGTCGCAAATCGATATAACGATAACGAAGCCGAACATCCTCACTCACTTCTTGATGTTCATCGATTCGGAAAGGAACAGGATCTGCGCGATTTAATAATTCAACGTCGTGTACTAAAACTTCTACAGCTCCCGTAAATAAATCGGGATTCACAGTACCTTCTGGTCGATGTCGAACTAGCCCAGTTATTTTAATCACATATTCATTACGCAAGCTTTCGCCTACAGAAAAAGCGGCGATATTTTCGGGATTGAAAACAATTTGCACTCGACCCTCGCGATCGCGAAGATCGACGAAAATAACTCCACCGTGATCACGTCGACGGTGTACCCATCCACATAATTCAATACGTTGATCGATTAATGATTCTGTAACTTGACCACAATAATGTGTACGCATAATTGACCTATAACCTGAATGTTGCGACTAATTTATGCCAGACTATTCTGAAGACAGTCTCCCCCTTAATTGGGAAAGCAGACCTTTTTAAAGAATGTCACTTCTTTCACAGACTTTGAGAGTTCACTCCGGGCTCTTCTCAATATCCTGAGGCATTACCACGCCTAAGGATATAACCATTTTTAGTGCCTCATCAACACCTAAATTGACTTTCATCGTGTCTTTTCGGGGCACAATCATCAAAAAGCCCGACGTTGGATTAGGCGTTGTGGGCACAAAAACAGTGATAACCTCTTCATCTCCAATTCCTTCAGCATGATGAAACCCCGACCCTGTTTGAAATGCTATACTCCAAAGCCCTTTTCTAGGATATTCAATTAATACCACGTTTCGGAAAGATTCTTCAGATGAAGAAAAAACAGTGGTTAAAACTTGCTTTACGGCAGTATAAATCGATCTCACCAAGGGAATGCGTGATAAAAGATATTCCCAGTATTCCACTAAACGATTACCTAAAATGTTGGTGACCGACATTCCAGTGACGACCACAATAATCAAGGCAAAAATTAATCCTAAACCTGGAATATGGAATCCCAGTATATAATCGGGCTGAAATTGATGAGGAAAAAATTCCAGAATGGTGTCAAACAAATCCACCATAAAACGAAGCACCAACAAGGTCACCCAAATAGGAACCCAGACAAACACTCCCGCAAGAATATATCGACGTAAATTGGCACTAGTTTTCACTTACTTGTCCTTATCCTGACTATTCGATCCAGACACAGATGGCTCAGTACTGCTTGATTGAGCACTCGACTCAGAAGTCTCAGATTTCGAAGTATCTTCCTTATCGGCACTACTACTTTTTTCGGTCGTTGGAGCTTTATACCATCCCCCCCCCTTCAACTGAAAATGGGTGGCTGATATTAGCTTATTGAGCGAATTCTGGCCACAAGCTTCACAGCGTTGCAAAGGTTCATCACTGATTTTTTGAATCACGTCTATTTTTTGCCCACAATTGGCACATTGATATTCATATATTGGCATAGTACCTCCCAAACACCACAGCGTATCGTAACTGGTATGGGGTCTGGCATGCAAGAAGGAATCAGGGCAGATAATTGACTGATTACTGATGCGTGGGCTTTTCCAGAGTTAGTCAATTGTCAGACTTGACCGATTCCTTCTCCAAACTCGACTCCTTCAAATCCCATATTTTCAGACATAAAACATCCAAAACAACCTTGACATTCATACATAAAATGCCTAAAATTACCCCGTCTTTCAGACATATTCGGAATAATTATGCAAAGAGACTTATTAGCCAAGCTCTAAGCTTGGAAAGTGAGACCGGGGCACATGCCGCTACTGATGCGAGGCGCACGTCAGGTTGGAAAGACTCACCTCATTTCCCAGTTCATTCAAGATGATTTCACCAATAGCCTGGTCATTAATTTTGAAAAAGAAGAGCAATACAAAATCGCCTTTAAAACCCTGGATCCAAAAGCGATCATAAATCGTCTTTACTTGCAAAGTGGGAAGATGATAGAAGCAGGCAAAAGTTTGTTGTTCTTCGACGAAATTCAAGAATGTCCTCAAGCACTCGAGGCACTGCGCTATTTTAAAGAAGACATGCACGAGCTTCATGTGATTGCAGCAGGATCATTGCTGGAATTTGTACTTAACAGTGAACAAGTTCGTATGCCTGTTGGGCGTGTAGAAACATTATTTTTGCGCCCTTTATCATTTTATGAATTTCTGAGCGCTTCAGGATTACAACATCTCAGAGCATATTTAAGCGAAGTCGATTTGACGACTGGGATTGATACTGCAGCACATGATATATTATGCGATAAATTACAAGAATATTTTTTCGTAGGGGGCATGCCCGCCATTATTCGAGAATATGTGACAGCTAAAAATTTTGAAACCGTGCAAACTCAACAAATGAGCTTAATGCAAGCCTTGCGTGATGATTTCGGTAACTATGCTGCAAAAACTAAACATCATTACATGCAAAGAATTCTAAAAGAAGCACCCGGAATAATTGGTGAGCGATTTTATTATAGTAAAATAGATCCTGATATGGGTGCACGTGAAATTAAAGAAGCCTTAGCCTATTTGGTCCATGCAAGTTTGTTGCATAAAGTGAATCGAACAAATGCGTCTGGTTTACCATTAAATTCTCAAATCAATGAAAAAATGTTTAAAACCATTTTCTTAGACATTGGTTTAGCAAACTCTCAAAGCTATTTATCACCCGAAGTATTTTTACAAAAAGATGTCATGCTGTTGAATCGTGGTATGCAAGCAGAGCAGTTTGTTGGGCAAGAATTACTCGCACATCGCCCAACCTATATGGATGACCAATTGTACTATTGGAGTAGAGAAACAAGAGGTAGCAGTGCAGAAGTCGATTATGTCATCAATGTTGACGATAAAATTATTCCCATCGAAGTCAAAGCGGGAAAAACCGGCAGCTTAAAATCCCTGCAGATTTTTTTAAACGAAAAATCCTGCGATTACGGCATCAGATTATCATTGAAGTCTTTAAGTTTTAAAAATAGGATATTGTCAATTCCGTTATATATGATTGCAGAGTTGCCCCGAATTGTGCGCAGGATAGGATAATAGCGTAAGGTAGCCGACTTTTAGTCGGCTTTTGAGCATAAAATAGCGAAAAGCGGAATTGAGGTCAGGCATCCAAAATTACAAAACTTGCATGCCTGACCTCTACTCTTCTACCACAGCTTATGAACGTCCACTTTTGAAATTTTTGATATTGATTACTATAATCTAATTATTGAAGATTAAGTAAATGCGTTCTATTCAAGGTTTTTTGGAATAGGGGTGATTTTCATGATTAAAGACTCTCCGAATAATGCCAATCTATTAGCTCTTATTAAGCAAGTCGAGGTATTCATTAATGTAGTCGCTGATTGCACTGATGATATAGATCCAAATATCAAATCTGTGCTTCATTAGAAATGGGGTTATTGTTAGCTCGATTAAATAAACCTAAAGAATATTATCATTTGCAGGATTGTTTAGCTAAAGTTGGATTTTCCGGTGTAGAGCTAAAATTCAAAAAAGATGCAATTGATAAATGTACAGCAGAAATCAAGTCTGAAATAAAAAAGATTTTTGGGAATCAAATTGACTATAAAGCTGATTGGCTTGATTCTAGCTTTGTAAAGTTAGTGAAAGAATATTGGGTCAGTATAAAAAATTTAATAAGAAAACTTTTATCCTTAGTTAATTCTTTATTAAAATCTCTCACTAACGCATTTCACGGCGCTTCTACACTATCTTCTTTTAATGTTACTACTAATAAACTCAATATTAATACGAAGGTCGTTAGTGAATTAGTTGATACGGCGTTATTAGTCGATAGCATTCGAGAGATTAAAGATATCCTTGAATCTCTTCTTATATATAAGGAGGTAGCTATGAAAAGTGGAAATTATTCTGACCTGGAAAGGCTAGATGGTTTTAAAAAGAAAATTAATGAGGAAACTGACCCTGAAAAAAATATGACTATTGTTGATGAAGCAATTAAGTTTACTGATATGTTTTCAATGAGCAGAGATCTATCTTTAGCTCAAACTGTAACCTCAGAAAATATTCACTATATTGCTGGTTATAGATCCGATTTCTTAGAAAGAAAAATGAAGCTGTTATTTGAGAAAGGAATGAGATTGCTAAGGGAGGTAAATCAAGAGGCAGCTAATGAGTGTGAGCGTAAGTATTTAGAATGCTGTAAGTTATTTGATGAAGCTATTACTAAAGTTATTGAGCCCATGAGAAAGCTTTCGTAATTCTGTTTTGTGGAAAGGAGTGGGGTCAGGCCTTCAAGTTTGCATTTGCCATGGAAATTTGCATGACTGATCCAGCTAAATTATTTTATTTTCCTTGATCATTACAGTCACTTGGAAAAACAGAAATACTAACAAGCTCTTGATTATTTTTATCTGAGTATCTATAAATTGTTCCCTTTTGACCAGGAATCATCTCAAATGCATTTATATTTTGGCATGTATTAGCTATTAACATTGCAGATAACACCTCCTTCAATTTATTTAAATCAACAGAATCTTTGCTAGCCGTTATGATATTGTAGTCAAATATAAAAATCGAATTGTATTTGTCAATTTTATTTAGCTGAGTTTCTTTATCTATCATGATTGGCAATCTTTCGTAATATAAGTCAATTTCCGATTTTGCGCAATCGTCCTTATTAAATTCTACATAATCAACCTGTTTATTATCGCTATCAGTATAGATAAAAATTACGCTTTTAAATTCTGAAAGCATCTTTTCAGTATCACCATTATTACATATCTTGCTCGCCCAATCAGCTTTGAGAGAAAATAAATTTGCTTTATCAATATCTTCAACCTTTTTTTTGACGTATTGATAGTGGTATACCAAACTATTATTAACTTCATTGATGCTGTTTAACGAGATATCTTCATTAATCATATGAGAGAGATCTTTATTCATAGAGTATAAGGTTTTATCATTGTTATTATTAATAATCCCAAAAGCACTTAATAATATAAAAAATAAAATAAACACTATGGCTGAAATGCCCCTAAGATATCCAACTCTATCATGTGATACCTTGCAACCCTCGTCTTTATCCCACGAAGTTATACCCTTGGTTCCCAAATCAAAATAAGCTGCGTACAAGGTTCCTAAGGATACAAAAAGTTTTCATATTCACCTATATGTCTGATAGCTTAGATGCCCTCTCACCAACTCTTAAATGCTCAATATGAACATTGATATTCAAGTCTTAGGACTTTTCAGGCCTAAAGATTGTCAAAAACCGACACTACCTATAGTAATTGCATCTCGTAAACCTATCATTCTTTCCCTTTGGTCGAGGTGCAGTTGATAGCTCTCTCGCCCTACATATACATCATAGCACATTAAAGTGAATTGTAATTTTGTAATCATCACAGTTTTGCTGGATTTGATTAGTTTTTTTAAAACCTGGATAAAATTAGACCATTATGGTCAAGTCCAAAATGTGCCGTAAATTTTCATTCTCCAAAATCCCAGACGTTGCTAATCAAGCGCGGCTATCTTTTCATTACCAATCGTTAATTCTTTTGCTCCTTTTTCCAGTCACTGAGAGCGGTGCAGGCATGCAAGCTTTGTATTAAATTTAACAAACACCTCTAGCGAGGGCGAATTAATTAGCTCTTGGCACAGTATCATATAAACAGTTTGACATTTTTCTTATAAAATGCTATTATTTAAATCTAAAATTAAGCTATATAGGTAATTGATATGAAAAAGTCCATACAACTTATTCCTACAAGATTATTCTCCAGCAAGAGCGAAAAAGCACTGTTGCCTGACAATATTGTGAGAGTAAGGGTATGGCGTTCGGGATACCATGACAAAGAAAAAAATCAATTTGTATATTCCAATGTATTCAATTCAATTATTAGTGGTTATTTAGGGCATGAGCCAAATATTGGACATGTCTCATTGGAATTAAAAAA
>CAYUMZ010000034.1:0-11523 GCA_964446105.1 uncultured Gammaproteobacteria bacterium
ATTAGCTGACATGTTCACCTTTTTCTACTAAGGAAATTAACGCTGTTTTATTTGCAGGAATAATGTTTGACACCGCGTAAAGAGGAATGGAGTGTATGCGGTCGTAGAAAGAAAAGTCGTGAATCGAAAATCTGATCCCATAGGGAGATTGAGGGTGACTATCTAGGAAAACGCGGATGCTTTTTAATGTGCTGCCTTTTTTAGCTTTGACTTCTGCTGGTATGACGAGTTGATTTAGTTCCGTTATGTAATCTACCTCAGCAGAATCATTGCGAACCGATTTCTGCCAATAATAGAGATTGGCTGGTCTTAGCGGATCGGAATAAGCTAAAATTTCTTGACCAATAAATGCCTCAATGAGAGGCCCTTTGTTGATATAGAGATCATGCGGGTTAATGATCCAATCTTTTAGAGAGAGTCCTAATAAAGTTTGGGATAGCGCTATATCAAGCATAATAAATTTGTAAGAACTAGGATTAACTTGTGCAGCAAGCGGAATACCTTGAGCTGATGTTTGTTCAACTTTGTGTATGACTCGAGCTTTTTCAAGCAGATTGAGTGCGGGGATCAATTCGCGTTTTCTAAAATTACCTTCTATTCTAGAGGTTTTATATTCACTACCGAGTTGTTTGTGTATGTTATTAAAAATTAGATCGACGTATTTTATTTGTGCTTTTCTGGCGTATTTAGGAAAATCATCTTTGTATGTGTCGATAATTTCGTTGTGAACTAATATTGTTTCTTGAATGTTTGATGTATCTCTCCAGGTTTTGACAGCTTCAGGCATGCCACCTACAGCAACATATTCCCCCAGCAAATTAAGAGCCCTGCTGTGTAATGGTTCTTGCATGGGTTGATCGAGAGGATGCGTAATGATTTCTCTTGCTAAAGGGTATTGTTTTAGGGCGCACAAAAATTCTATAAACGATAAAGGATACATATAGTAATAACTAACGCGGCCAACAGGCATGCCAATTTGTTCAATAGCGAAGTTTAATAATGAACCCGCAGCAATAACGTGCAGCTCTGGAAGCATCTCGTAAAAATACCGCAGAGAGGTGATAACGCTAGGCTCAATTTGGACCTCGTCAAGAAATAATAATGTTTCTCCAGGAATGATAGAGTTACCTGTAAGGGCCATTAACTGTTTGATAATGATTTGAGGCTCCAAGCTTTTTTGGAAAATCAATCTAGCATCAGGGATCAATTCAAAGTTAATCTCAACGAAGCTCTTGAAAGAGGTGCTAAATCGACGGATTGCATTCGTTTTGCCAACCTGCCGAGCTCCCCGAACTATCAGGGGTTTACGCCGAGGCGAGCCATACCACTCATTTAAATAAAAGTCGATAATTCTGTCCATTTTAGTTCCTTTCAATGCTATCCGAGATAATTATGGTCGAAATAACGGGATATTTCAAGTGAATTTTGGTCGAAATAACGGTATATTTATTGGCGTTTTTGGTCAAATTGACGGGATTATAGTTGCGCATTTGATGTCTTGACAAAACCCCATCGTTCCGTTTTCATGAGTTCACGTAAACGGAAATGCAGGATCAGTCATTTGGAAAAGCCAAAATACCTCGATAAGCTATATCGACAAGACACTCATCAATATGGACATATTGAAGGTCTTAGAGGGCTTTCGGCTCTGCGGGTGATGATTCATCACCTCGCACTCTTTGGTGCCTTTTTCTGGGCGCCCGCTGAATATATCAAAATTCTCGAACATCCTTTTTTCAAATATGCCTTAGCACCCAGCGTATCTTTAGATGTATTTTTTGTGATTAGTGGTTTTGTCATTAGCCTTTCTTTAATGAAAGCCTATAAAAAAACAGGTACAATTGACCTCTATGATTTTTTTATACGGCGAATCGCTCGTATTTTTCCTTTATATATATTCGTGATTCTCTTATGCGCCTTATTGCTTCCTAATAATTTACAAAATGTCTGGGCCAATATTTTGCAAGTCAATAATTTTTTATCGATGCAAGATCAATATGCCGTCTGGACCTGGTCAATTGCAATCGATTTTCAATTTTATGTGCTATTTGCACTGGTTTTATGGTTGCTTTCGAAAAAGATCATCGGAAAAAAAATCTGTAGTGCATTAGCCCTGTTTTTTTTGACGGCACCGATGATCATTATTCCTTATGTCATCAATGCGTTTCAGTATTTCCATATCACTCAAAACTCGTATTATCTAACGACGCCTGAAGCCTGGCTGTATTTTAATATAGGCATCGATAAACTCTATGTACGCACTGATTCGATATTATATGGCATTATTGTTGCGTATATTTTCGTATATCACCGCGAACGATGGCATCAACTGATAAATCGTGTGCCTCCTGTTGTCTCTAATCTTATCTCCGTATCATTGCTCGGATTACTGTGCTTTGTACTCATCAATGATCCTGTCTGGTTTTTTAATCGATCTCATACTGTGTGGCAAACTAGCACCTATTGGGTGATCCTCATTCAACGTAATATATTCGCATTTATTATTGCGATGATTATTTTATTAGCCGACAGACCCAAAGGGTTTGTAATGCAATTTCTCATTAAAATCCTTAATTCGATCTTATTACGTCCCATGGGAAGATTATCGTATAGCACTTATATGATGCATCCTTTTGTGATGATTATTGGGTTTATGATTTATTTTGCTTTGCATCCAACCGTCTCAGCGGAATCTTATTTTGAATATGGATTAATATTAATTCTAATGACCTATATTGTTGCGATTCCTCTATTTTTATATTTAGAACAACCTATAATTCATCGAACGAAAATATTTTTACAACGATCTCGTCGTAGAAAAAGAAGTTTCAGTAGTGGAATTCAATCAGAGGGCATCTCAAATTTAACTCTATAGAAACAAAAAGAGGTGAGCTGGATTAAGCCAACTCACCTCTTTATTTAGGTGTGAATCCTTTATCGATGTCCGTGATGTCCACCGTGGCTACCGTGCCATCCACGTCCGCCATGACCATGCCAGCCATGTCCACCATGCCAACCATGACCATACGATCCGTGATAATTATGCCAGTGCCATGGATGTCCAACATGACCATAATAACCATAGTAATAAGAAGGGGCATAATAGGCGGGATAATAATCATCATAATCGTAATATACACCTACTGAACTCACCATTGGACCATCGTAGTCATAAACACTATAACCATAATCATCTACGACACATCCCATTAATGATAAGGTCATGAATATTCCTAATGCGCTCATTAAAAATTTATTCATAAAGAACTCCTTTTCTTAGAAAATAGATGAATATCTTACCGTAGAAAGCAGGGACAAACCCCACTTTCTACGCTTTACAAATTAATGCAAAGATTTTAACTTCTTAAAAGAAGTTTAGCAATTATTTTACTTTTTCAACTTTTTCAGTTTTTTCAACTTTATTAACTTTTACAACTTTTCCATCATGGTGTTTAACAACATGATCACGTTCATGCGTAACAACATGATGATGGTGGTGATGATGTCGATGATGACTATGAAAATGACCACCAACAGCGCAACCATTTAATGCAAAAATCATTGAAAGTCCAAAAACACCCGTTAATAATGTTTTCATAATATATACTCCTTACAGTTGACACAAAAACAGATGATACACACAAAACAGTTTGTATCATTCAAGAAACAATTCATACAATGTGCTAATATTATCTATTAGCTTTATTGTACTTAATTTAAGTATAGCTCATTTTGGAAAACGGGGTGGCAAATGGGGAAATTCAATACGCTAACGCCTGAAGAAGCTCATGTTCTCTTGGATAAAGGCACAGAGCCTCCTTTTAGCGGAGAATATAATGATCATTCAGAGGTCGGCGTCTATGTCTGCCGGCAATGCCTAAACCCCCTCTATGAATCCGGCTCAAAATTCTCAGCTCACTGCGGCTGGCCAAGTTTCGATGATGAAATTCCAGGCAGTGTTCTTCGTGTTTATCACAGCAATGATCCTCGCACCGAAATTCTGTGCGCAAATTGCCAAGGTCATCTTGGGCATGTTTTTCAAGGCGAGCGATACACACCAAAAAATACTCGTCATTGCGTTAATTCACTATCATTAAAATTTATTCCATTAAAACAATTTCAAGAAGAGTACGAAACCGGTGTTTTTGCATCAGGTTGTTTTTGGGGCACAGAATATTGGTTTAATAAAGCCGACGGAGTAATTTCAACTCGTGTTGGATATGCGGGAGGATTTTTAGAAAATCCTACTTATCGTCAAGTATGCGCTGGTAATACTGGACATGCGGAATCTGTTCGAGTTATCTTTAATCCTAAAAAAATAACTTACGAAGAGCTCGTTAAATTATTTTTTGAAACTCATGACCCAAGTCAAAAAGATAGACAAGGTCCTGATATCGGCAATCAATATCGATCTGCCATTTTTTATAATTCGCCAGACCAAAAAATGATCGCACAAAAATACCGCAACATTCTTCATAACCAAGGTATCAACGTTGCAACAGAAATTGCTCCACTCACTGTATTTTATCCCGAGCAAGATCCACACCACCAAAAATACTACGAAAAAAAGGACGACTTACCATACTGCCATATTTACCAAAAAAAATTCCCTTAGCTTATTACCCTATAAATTTTTACGGTATTAAACACACAATATAAAACAGATCCGCAGGATTCCTTGATTCTATTTGAATTAAGACCACTTGAAATTCTACGCAATGCCCCCAGATTGTGATTATGTTCAACTTTATAATTAGGAGATTACCATGGCTTTATTAACAAACTCACCTTATGATCAATTTACAGATATATTATCATTGTTCGATCATCCTCTTGTTCAAGCACAACGGGCGAAAAGGTCTGATTCGTCAACACTTCTAACCCCTGCAGATGTCATCGAAAATGACAACTCCTACAATATCCATATGGATTTACCGGGCTTTAAGAAAGAAAATATCGACATTTCTTTTCACCAAGGTCGCTTAACAATTAAAGGCCACCGCGAAACAATGAAACAAGAAGATGAAAATAAATTTAAGAGCATCGAACGTACCAGCGGTTCATTCTGTCGTAATTTTAGCTTTCCTGATATCGTGGACAGCGAAAAAATGACAGCAACCTATGATAATGGGGTGTTAGAAATTCGCGTGCCTAAACAAACCATTGCTCAACCACAACGTATCGAAGTTAAATAATCGCCAAATATTGCCTGAGTTCATGAGCAAGTGCATTTGAACTCGGGCAATATCTTTAGAGTGTATGTGTCGCGGTTTTTTACCATACCTACACTGCATATCACTTTAAATAACAAAATCTCTCTTATGTCATTCTAATGAGGCACTGGAAGAAGATCCAAGGTGCTCAACACCTGAAATAAAATGACCGTTATTGCACCCAAGATGCATAGTATCAAAACGGGCTTTCCACCTTTCACTCGAAATCCGCAATCTAAATTTTCGTGATAACGCGCTTTCCAAATCATTAAAGGGGGTAATATTCCGTAGAGCACCGCAACAAACACACCAGCATAGCTCAACGCTAATACAAATCCCGAAGGAAAATATAATGCAAATAATAAAGGCGGTACTAATGTAAAAAATAATAATCTCAATCGGCCCCATACATCTTTTTTAATTTGAAAACCATCAGATAAGAAATCTATCAGGCTTAAAATTACCGCTAAAAATGACGTCACCAAGGCACAAAAAGAAAATACGCCGACAGCAGCTGCAACCCAAGTTAATCCTAAATAAGAATGTAAAGCTTGAGTGATACCTGCAACAGGATGAGGACGTGCGGCAATTGCCGTTAAGCTGTATTCACCCGTGGAAGGGAGAACACCCACGATTAAAAACTCCCAGACGACGTAAAAAATCAACGGAACCAATGAACCATACAAGAGCGATTTTTTTAATTGGCTTAAGTTATTTTTCATATACATGCGCAGACTAGGAACAATCACATGTGAAGTGAAGGATAAAACCACAACAGGAATTGCAGCTAATAAATATTTAGAGTCGCCCGCACTCAGAGTAACCATTTTCACATGAGGCGTGACGAAAAAAACAAGAATGAAGTACGACAAAATAAGACCATACATAAAAAATCGATTGATATGATCCACCAACCACGCACCAAAAAATACAAGCAATCCCCCGACAGCAGCAAATCCAATGATCGTGACGTTCGTTTTTAATAGGGATAATTCGCCACCTGATGTAAATAATTTACCAATTAATGAACCACCCGCGGACATATAGGCAGCAGCAACAGCATAATAAAGTAATAAAAAGGATATCCAGCTTGCTAATTGTCCTATTACACCTAAACGACGTCGCGCCATCGAAATGATATTAGCTTCCATGTTCGGCTCATAAAGATTCGATTCTAATAATAAAAATAATGTCATGAGCATATAGGCAAAACAAATTAGAAATAAAGCAATTGCAGAATAAAATCCTCCGACACCTGTGGTAATTGGTAATGCCAACATTCCAGCTCCGATCGACGTACCTGCTATTAACAAAACCCCTCCCAGAGTTTTGTTCTGATATAAATTACTCATTGCGCCTCACATGCTTTAACAAATATTGACCGGTGTAAGAAGCAGAATTATTCATTACTTCTTCCGGTGTACCAGTAGCCACAACTCGACCACCCCCTTCCCCGCCCTCTGGGCCTAAATCTATAATCCAATCCGATGCCCAAATAACATCTAAATTGTGTTCAATTACAATAATTGTATTCCCTTTATCTCGCAAGCGATGTAATACTTCAAGCAATTGTTTAATATCATGAAAATGTAGGCCAGTAGTAGGCTCATCTAATATATACAATGTTTTTGTGGTATCTCGTTTAGACAATTCTTTCGCCAATTTAACACGTTGCGCTTCTCCACCCGATAATGTTGTCGCGCTTTGTCCTAAATGAATATACGACAAACCTACATCGATTAAAGTCTGTAATTTACGAGCCAACATCGGAACTGCATCAAAAAATTCACGCGCTTCTTCTACCGTCATCTCTAATATTTCATGAATATTTTTTCCTTTATAACGAACTTCAAGTGTCTCACGATTATAGCGTTTACCTTTACAAACATCGCATTCAACATAGACATCGGCTAAAAAATGCATTTCCACTTTAATTACACCATCCCCTTCACACGCTTCACATCGCCCACCTTTTACATTAAAACTAAATCGCCCCGCTTGATAGCCTCGAGCGCGTGACTCAGGAATTCCAGCAAATAAATCACGAATCGGTGTGAATAAACCTGTATAGGTTGCGGGATTGGAACGAGGCGTGCGTCCGATAGGGCTCTGATCAATTCCGACCACTTTGTCAAAATGCCCTAATCCTGTAATTGTTTTATACGGGCCCGGTGCCACTAATGTTGCACCATTAAATTCTTTTGCAGCAATTGGATATAAAGTGTCATTAATTAAACTCGATTTTCCAGAGCCCGAAACACCTGTGACACAGGTAATCAATCCAACCGGAATTGAGATATCGACATTTTTTAAATTATTTAATGAAGCGCCTTGAATATGGAGTAATTGTTTAGGATTGCGTTGAACTCGCAACGCAGCAACCCAAACTTTTAATTCTCCTGATAAATATTTTCCGGTCAGTGATTTATCATGAGCTTCAATATCTGAAGGTTTACCTTGAGCAATAATATGTCCGCCATGCAATCCTGCACCAGGCCCAATATCGACCACATGATCAGCAGCACGAATCGCATCTTCATCATGTTCAACAACAATAACCGTATTTCCTAAATCACGAAGATGTTTTAAGGTCTTGAGTAATCGATCATTATCCCGTTGATGTAATCCAATTGAAGGTTCATCAAGAATATACATTACACCCACCAAACCCGAGCCAATTTGACTCGCTAATCGAATTCGTTGTGCTTCTCCTCCCGAAAGTGTTTCTGCACTACGAGACAACGTCAAATAATTTAATCCAACGCTCACCAAAAATCCTAACCGCGCGGTGATTTCAATCAATATTTTCTTTGCGATTTCTCCTCTTTTACCAGGCAAAGACACTTTTTCAAAAAATTCCAGTGCTTTTCCAATCGGCATGTTAACCACATCGGGTATTGAGTGAGTTTGAATATAAACATGACGAGCTTCTAAACGTAGACGATGTCCTTCACAGGTTTTGCAAGGACTCGTAGTCAAAAATTTAGCAAGATCTTCACGCACCGCCATTGATTCCGTTTCAGAATAACGCCGCTCCATATTCATTAACACCCCTTCAAAAGGATGTGTTTTTTCAAATACTTTTCCACGCGCCGACATAAATCGAAATGTAATTTCTTCATTTTCACTTCCGTACAGCAATAACTCTTGAATTTTTTTAGATAGTTTTTTGTAAGGAATTTCCACATCAAATCGAAAATGTTTAGCTAAAGATTGCAACATTTGAAAATAATAAAAATTGCGTCTATCCCATCCACGAATCGCGCCACCCGCCAAACTTAATTCTTCATCGGCAATAATTTTCTCGGGATCAAATGCTTGATTTACACCCAAACCATTACATGTCGGGCAAGCACCAACGGGATTATTAAAAGAAAATAAACGGGGTTCTAATTCAGTAAGACTGTATCCACACTGCGCACAAGCCATTTTTGCTGAGAATTGAATATCGGGTCGCTTTTCATCAATAAATGCAATGCTCGCGATTCCACCTGTAAGTTCTATTGCTGTTTCAAATGATTCTGCCAACCGCTGCGTTAAATCAGCTCGCACTTTTAATCGATCAATTACAACTTCTATAGTATGTTTTTTTCTTAACGATAATTCAGGCGCATTATCTAAATCAATAAGTTCACCATTAATTCGAGCCCTTACAAAACCTTTGCGACGTAATTCAGCAATAATATTTTGGTGTACACCTTTTCGATCTTTTACAACAGGAGCGAGCAACATCACTTTTGTTTCTTCAGGTAATGACAACACCGTATCAACCATCTGACTAATGGTTTGTGCTTCTAATACAGATCCGTGCTCTGGACATCGTGCCTGTCCTGCACGTGCAAATAATAGTCGAAGATAATCATAAATTTCAGTAATCGTGCCCACAGTTGATCGTGGATTATGTGAAGTGGCTTTTTGTTCAATGGAAATTGCAGGTGACAAGCCTTCAATATGATCAACATCCGGTTTTTGCATCATTGACAAAAATTGACGTGCATAAGCTGACAACGATTCTACATAACGACGCTGACCTTCTGCATACAACGTGTCGAAAGCTAAGGAGGATTTTCCAGATCCAGACAGACCTGTAATCACAATTAACTGATCCCGTGGAAGTGTGAGATCAATATTCTTTAAATTATGTGTACGCGCACCACGAATCGAAATCTTATCCATCATCCAACCTAATCGACCACTGATAGAGGCATTCTATCCGGCTCAAGTCTGATTTACTAGTAAAATAGTGTTAATCCCCCTCAGAGCCCGACCCCAAGGTAATCGCCTAGTGTACAGCGATAAGCGCTGATGTTAGCATGACCGCATGAATTATCATCCATTACAACACGAGCTTCGTTCGACACTATCCCTGGCATCGATTTTTGCTTTTCGTATGCTGGGCTTATTCATGATCTTGCCGATCTTCGCGATCGCAGCCAAAGATTATCTTTATGCGTCTCCAGGGTTGATCGGCGTCGCGCTTGGGGCTTATGGATTATCGCAAGCTCTACTTCAAATCCCATTTGGTATGCTTTCGGACCGATTTGGCCGTAAACCTATTCTCATTGCAGGGCTAGTCTTATTCGCATCAGGCAGCGTTATTGGCGGCCTTGCCGGTACTCTTTATGGATTAATCATTGGCCGCGTCGTACAAGGCTCAGGCGCCATTGGCAGCACTATCATGGCTACACTCGCCGACCTGACCAAAATCGAAAATCGAACGAAAGCGATGGCTGTAATAGGATTGACGGTGGGCATCTCGCTCAGCGTTGCGTTAATTAGTGGCCCCCTGCTTTATCAAATGATTGGCCTTTCGGGAATCTTTTTTTGCACAGCGGCCTTGGCGCTTTCAGGAATCCTTATCGTTCTGCTCATAATTCCAACTCCACCTCGGCTACAAAGTTATCAACAACCCAAATCATTCATCCATCAACTACTCACAATGCTACGCAATAAAGAGTTACTTCGTTTAGATTACGGCATTTTTATGTGTCACGCCCTACTAACAGCGCTATTCGCGGTACTCCCCACTCTACTACGAGGTGCGGGCTTAGAACTGTCACATCAATGGCAATTCTATCTCCCGATTCTGGTTGCAGCATTTATCGGAATGATACCTTTTATGATCTTGGCGGATCGTTACCAACAACAAAAAAATATTCTCTTACTAGCAATCTTAACGCTTATACTAAGCCAATGCGGACTCTTTTTCTGGCATAGCACACTCTGGCACATCACCGCAGCGCTGATCGCTTTTTTCACGGCGTTTTCATTACTCGAAGCGATGCTGCCCTCTCTCGTTTCCAAAATATCCCCTACACACAGCAAAGGCGCAGCCCTCGGGATTTATTCGTCCAGCCAATTCATGGGTATATTCTTTGGTGGCACATCAGCAGGCATTATACAAAGCATTTGGCAAGCCGAAACACTGTTCATTTATTGTGCGATATTGGCTGCATCATGGTTGATCATCGCACTATTTATGTGTAAGCCTTTACACCTTAATACTGAAATTATCCCGCTAAAAGGCTTGGATCCAGCGGAAGCAAGGGATCTTTCCCAAAAATTAGGTACTATCTCGGGAGTGATCGAAGTAACAATTTTGCTAGAACACGGTATTGCATATCTCAAAGTTGACAATACAATACTGGACAAACCTACGCTTGCGAACGCAACGAGAGGTTTCATTCGAGATTGACTACAAAATAGGTTATTCTTCGGATTAGTGGTAAGTGGACATGACTATTAAAATTGACCTGGATTGAGAGGAGACGAAACAATGGCTAGAGGTGTAAACAAAGTTATTTTAATTGGTAACTTAGGCAACGACCCCGAGGTACGATATACGCCCAGCGGAAGTGCGGTGGCTAACGTAAATTTAGCAACGAGTGAAACATGGCGCGATAAGCAAACCGGCGAATTGCAAGATCGAACTGAATGGCATCGTGTTGTATTTTTTAATCGCCTGGCTGAAATAGTCGGCGAATACTTACGCAAAGGTTCGAAAATTTATATCGAAGGCACATTACGAACCCGTAAGTGGCAAGATAAAAATGGTATCGATCGATACACTACAGAAATCATTGCGAACGAAATGCATATTCTTGATAGTCGAAGCGGTGGTCAAGACCGTGCAAACTTCAGTGATGAAGGCGCAATCACTGTAACTCATGGCTCGGCAAATGCACCACTTTCTCCACCTCTTGAACCTGCAGGTCATTTCGACGACGATATTCCTTTTTAATTGAATGATCATATAAAAAAGGCGCCATAAAACACTTAAGGCGCCTTTTTAATATCTCAAAACATCATC
>CAYUMZ010000035.1:0-11328 GCA_964446105.1 uncultured Gammaproteobacteria bacterium
ATGAACCGATACCATTAAAAATACGCTGTCGATCGAATCCACATGCCTAAATATTGTATAGCAACAGCAAGCCTTTAAGTACTTATGAGGGCCCAAACAATTAAGTCAAAAATATAGTGTTCAATGACTTAAATAGGGCGTAAGTCGCTCATTTCATTTTTACTAATCCAAGATTACTAGCACACAGGCTTTTTTTTTGGTACAACCTGTAGTATCATCCAAGTTGCTGAAGCTGCTGTAGTATGAGGTATAACGATGATCCAAGATAAGGAAATTGATAGTCAATCTTCATCTATTCAAGCTAATATTGAAAAAAATATTGCACCCTGTAATTTTTACTTCTCAGGGTATAATGGGAAAGGTGCATGCAAATATATATCAATACTGGTAGGCGACCATTCTTATAAACATAAAGCTTACCCACCGACACATGCATTTCCTGTTAAGTGCCATTTCATATCCGATTATATTTTCACATTATTCATACTAATGGAACAAGACGCTCACCAACCTAAAAACGATTTTTATTTGAAATTAGGTGGTTCGGTCTTGTTTCATTTCGATCTCAGTGATCAAAATGCAGCCCGAGCTTCTTATGATATCGCTAAGAGCCAAATAAAACGCTGTCGTGATCTCAATCTGCGGTCTATTCATCTAATGGGATTTATCTCTACGGTGAAAGCACATCCAATTGCACAAGAGTGGTTCCAAAGATTTCGTGACGAAGAAAATCTCGAAACCTCAACTCTGATTTGTGATACAAGTCCCAGCAGTATAGAAAATATGCAACAATATATACGACAGTTGATTTTGCAGTCATCTGATAAATTTGATCAGGAAAATGGATCATTACAAGAAATGGCTCGCGAAGACAGGGATGATGATATGGATGATAGTCCAAGATGCCAGATGCTGTAGAATGAATAAATACGTTGGAAATGTATCGCCCCAATAATCCCATTTTTATATTGTGATATTTGAAATTTAAACGCCATAGCTACCCAATACCTAGTGATCATATACAAACGGAAGTAATCGAACAATCAATCTTAGTAATGTGATTAAATTAAACTCATCTTTGGAAGCTGCAGTTACATCTAATGTGATGCCGTGATAACATAAAACACTTCGGTCTGTAACATATCCGAAACAATTATCCTGAATTTAGGTGATAATGCAACTACGCTCTGATTTATGGAGTGATTTAACATCAAACTTGGTAATAAACAAGCCCTCAGATGTTTGATCAATCAACGTGTTTTTTAAGAAGAGATTGTACGCTATATCAAGGTCTTCATAAGCTTCAATTATTTCTGATGCCTGATTACCATGTAAAGCAGATGCCTTCTCAGTCATATTTTCAGTCTTTCTCGTAGCTTTATAATACAAACGCATTATCGTGGCTAAGTTATCTCTCGTAATACTTATAAAACTAGAAATATTACAATATAAACAGGCTACATTCTTAACTAAGACTTTACCCTCATTCACACTAAGCGATTCTAAAAATTGTGGTGTCATAGCTTTTATCAAATTTGCACAGTATTCTATAGCAAAGATTAGATGTATTGGGCGAATTACACAACACGGCATTTCAGTTTCATTATCTTCCATTTCTCTATATTGCTGCTCATCATATTCTGAAAATATTAGATAATAATTAGCGAGAATAATTTTACTGAATAAAGGGGTCAGCGGATGGGGAGAATTCTCTAACTCCTTAAGCTCAGCTTTTATTTTTTTACATTCTTTCACTGACGCCCCATCATCTTTAAGATATGACAATGAAGTTTGAAGCTGTAAGAGCCTGGAAGTGAATGAGAGCGGATAATATCGAGGCGCTGTTAGCTGCTCAATCGATGCAGAAAAAATATCATTTTGTTTTTTAACGTGAATTTTTCGAAAAAACCATTCTTAAACTTCAATAAATTGAGCAACAGTCATCAATAAAATGTTTAGCCTAAGGCCATCTGGTTTCATTACATATGTACAGACAACCCCCTTTACCTCATCGCACATTTTTTCAAAAACCAATCCTTCTTTATTCGAAAAAGTAATCATCATACCTTTTTCATTAAAAGCATTAGCTGAAAATAGAATGTTTATGTTGAGATTATGTCCATTTTCTTTCCGTGATAGCCAGACTCTTAATTGAGTTTCAAAATTAGCATAAGGAGAAACACCTATTTTAATACAGGGACGCATGAGCAGTGCTTCCGTTATTTGAAAATCACTTAAGAGTATCGGCGTTCGTAGATCAGCTGCCGTACCGGTTTGTGGGTCTAACAATGTTATATTACATTGTTTAGGTAAGATATCTATCCCACCTGAAAACCCACCATCTGTCCAGTTACAATCCGCACTACCACACTCTCTGAATCTTAATGGCACAAGACCAGTGACAATACTTTCACGTCTAGTATGATCTTGAGGTGCAATACGAATATTAAAATCACCTGCAACAATGACCTTTTGATCCAACCCTAACATTGCTTCGATTTCGGTTTTGTGTCTAAAAGGTAATTCAGAATGCTCCCCTTGAACATTCAGTATCTTCACACTAGTTCCATTTTTAAGATCAAAGGTAGCACAAAGCACTTCACCAAATACTGCTGACCTTATAATATTGACCAAACTCATATACGCGATTTTAAATTTATTATTAAAAAGAATCCTGTTGCCTTCGACCATACCAACCTCATGCCACACCTGTTCTTTGAATTCAATAAAAAAGTCCTTACCTAACCATGAGGATTCTTGAAGAAGGATCAGATCCACCCCATAACTGGCCGCACATATCCTTTCAAGACTCTCAAGAATCCGCGAACGTCGTTGAATAAGTTGCTCTGAAGTTTCTCTATAAGGCTCATAACCACTGGGGAGATTGGGATCAAGCACATTCCAGGAAATAATCGTTAGATCATGTGCTGTAAACATAAAAGGTAAATGATCTGAAAAAAGTAACTCAGGATTTTCAGCAACTTCATCGCGAGTTGGAAGAGCAGATATATAGCGAACTTCTTGGGCTCTCATAAAAGCACTCCTTTATAATCTGTTAGATCACTACGAGATCATTCGCATGGCGTTATAGCCGCATCAAAGCTTAAATTACACTGTCTATCAATACGGCTAACCTCTTCAGTCTCAAGTTGAGTCTCACATCAAACCTAGACTATTGGACATATTAGATGCCAAATTTTAACTCCGGCCCAGTCGCACCTTTTTTTGTTTGATCTTGTTTTAGTGCAAACAGCATAAATTTGAGCCGTCTTAACACCACACCTGCTTCTGGACGAGCGTGTTTATCTAAACTCAAACATTGCGTCGCAAGTTCTTTGTAATTTTCGGGTGTATTTTGACCAAAGGGCTCAATATCACCTCGTTTTATTCGATCTATTACTTTTGGCTCAGACATTTCCTTAGGGTAAGGTCTCTGATGTGAAGTCAATTCCCATAGCACAACACCGAAACTATAAATATCCGATTTAGATGATCTTTTTTGTGTTTCATCGAACAACTCTGGTGCTGTCCACAAGATTGTTCCTCTAGGACCATTGGGCCCTGCGCCAAACGTATATTGGCTACTAAGATTTGGTCGAACACAGGCCAAACCGAAATCTGAAAGTTTAGCGTTGCACTCTTTAGTTAATAATATGTTTGGGCTTTTCAGATCGCTATGAATTTTGTTATGAGTGTGCAAATACTCTAAAGCACTGCATACATCATAGGCTATTTGATAGCGGCATTCCCAAGTTACATCCTCTATTTTCGTTTTATTCAGAAAATCAAACAGATTTCTATCCATTAATTCCATTACAATACAATAGGGTATCGTTTCCGTTATAGCTAGAAGCTTCACAATATAGGGTGAATCCAGAGTGGCTTGAAATTCAGCCTCTGCTTTGAATTTCTCTAGGTCAAGAGAAATAGACGATTTCTTAAATTGCTTAATTGCGACTTCTTTTCCTGCCAAACTGGGATGCGTACAGATTCCTCGATACACCTTACCGTAAGATCCTTTGCCAAGCTTTTTTTTATCAACTTTTTCAAGTTGTTGTTGTTCAACCACAATATATTTAGCTTTAGGGCTTGGTTGGTTATACTTAAAAAGTTCCGTTGGAAACAGAAGCGGGATCTCTGCAAGATCATAAGAAGACTGGTACATTGTTGTATCTTGGCTCATTTTTCTTGATGCTTCACGAAGCATATGCATAATTTGGCGAGTGTCTGCCCTTAAATGATAGATTGCCGTATCTATTGCCGTATCTCCTGTTACTTGGAGTGGTAGTGGTGGCAAAGGTATTTTTTCATCAACAGCCACTAATTTTTTTTCAATAACATCATCTTTTGGATAACATTTTTGTGCTTCTAAATAAGCTGACTTTGCAAACGCATACTTTCCTGCAGCAGAATATAGATCACCCCTTTCTCGATATACCTTGTATTTGAGAAATGGAGATTCATCAGAAGCCATAAGAATATCATCCATCTGTGAAAAAATATTCTGTAGCTTATCTGATTGGCTAGAATTGAGATAAAAAGCAAGGATTTGACAAGCAAAGATATATCTTGGGTCTAGAATAAATGCTTTCACAAATAATTCTATTACTAGTCTTGAATAAACCTTGAAACTCAAGAGAAGCGCTCTACCTTTACCATAAAGCCCCATAGCAAGTACAATATTATGCTCAGAATTTAAAAAACTATTATCGTCGTAAAATGATATCACTTCATTGTAACATGCAATGGCTCGATGATACGATCTAGCTTCTACAAATTTTTCTGCATTTTTAAGCAAATATTCTGGGCTCTCCTTAAGACACTCACTTCTAACCATAAATTCGCTGTTAAACGTAATATTATAAAAATCAATTGCTCCATTTAAACATGAATAGTCTGTAACCGTGTTACCAATACCATTATACTCATAGGCAGGCCGATGAGGATTACGATAAAAAAATTGATGCATTGGACTATCTTTTATTACTATAATATTCTTAACTTCGACATTAGATAACGAACTTAAAAAATATTCCGAAAGTTCAACTTCATGTATAAACTTTAATAAAACACTCCGAATAGTACAAATCGATTTGAAAGTAATAGCATCGTCATGCAATATTTTTTTTGTCACACTAAACAATGAGACTCGCTGACTAACAGGAACAATATTACGTTTAATTTTACAAAGATCAATTCCTTCTGCCGCGATAAAATCCCATGGATTTTTAGCAAACTCCTGTTCAAATAGCTCTTCTGCTTCTGATATTTTGTTATCCAAAAGAAGTTCTATCGCGACTTTAATGGGAGAATCACTATTCCATTTCAAAATGTTGAACAAGTGTCTTTTGAAGACATCTTGCGGTATATCTTGCAGGCTTCCTCTACTCGCTAACTCCTCAACTAGTTGATTTATTCTTTTTGCAGTATTTGATGCGTGCAGTACTTGATCTCTTTCTGTACTGATGTAAATTATATTTTTTTTGAATTCCTCTGTGAATTCTATGCCTCTGCCTAAAATGAGTGTTGGCTTTAAAAGACTGATTTTCATATGTTCATCGTTTAGCTTAATGCTAGTCAATTGTTGATAGACTAGCTCTGCTTCTTTAAATCGTAATAGCACTAAATACATCTTAACTTTGAAAATAAGTATATCTGCCCTGAAAAAATCTACTGAGTTTGTCTCTAACGCTTTATCAACATAAGAAAACAACTCTTTAGCATCATCAAGCGACTCGTTTTGCAGGCAACACATTGCTTTACCTAACATCGCAAGATTATTTTTTGAATCATTCTTTAAGACCTCTTCAAATGTTCGCAATGCTTCATTAAATCGCATTGACAAAAAATTAACCACTCCAGATCTGGCTTTTGCGTTTGCACTCACAACTTTATTATAATATCCTGTAGCAAGTTCAAATTGATTTAAAATTAAATTTATATCTCCTAAGCCTAAAAAACATGCGTCATTATTAGGACTAAGGCGTAAAACAAAATCGTATGTTTTCTTAGCTAGCATCATATTACCTAAATATTTGTATTTATTTGCTTGCGTAAGTAAGGCTTCTACGAGATTTTTTGTACTTTTCAAGTTTAGTTTACTTATTAATTGATTCGTAAAACCTGAGTCTATTGCTTTACTTAACAAGCTAATTGTTAATCCAGTAAATATACGTTCATTGACAAACTTCTCTAATAACTGAAAAATGTAACTAGCTGATCTCTCACCTATTTTAGCAGACAACAAGACCGCCTCTTGCTTTCGATTTACAACCTCAGTTTGCCATGTTTTTATTATATCGATAAAAAAAGGATAAATTTCTGTTAATATTATTGGGATACACGTCATTTCCGGAAATATTAGCCTTGAAAACTCACCCTCATTGGCACTCATTAAATAAAGACTATCATTTTCTTTTTGATAATATTGATGCGCACGGTTTCTACACACGAATGAATACTCTATAATTATTTCAAGAAGCAATGCTAAATTCGCATGTATGCATTTATGTTGTGCTAACCATTGAAGTCTTTCTATACCATGACCCATCGGCGCTGAATAGAATAGTGAAAATGAACGCACAATCCATTGAGGAATGCGCAGTAAATCCTCTTTTATATTATGTATATTTTTTACCTTGCTCACTTGCAGAAACGGAGAATTAAAGACCCAAAGACCTAATAACTGTCTTAAATTTAATAATGCAGCCGTATGAATATCAAATCGTCCCCGAAGCATTTCGAAATACACCTCATAAAGTTTATCATCTTTGAATAAACTAGTGGCCTCACACAAGCCATACATAACCACAATCTCAAAACCTAAATAATCAGCAATTGATTTAACAGATTGATAGGGTATAATTTTTCGACCATCAAATAGTTTATCTGTTATTTTAGGAGAAACGTTTAAAACACCATGTTGTCGAACATCCATACACAACATCGCGTACTCTTTTCTACTGAAAGGATAATGTCCCCCATCATCAAACTGTAACCCTTGCCTAATTCCTTTCCTGACTCGTTCAAGACTTAAATTCTTCTGACTCAAACAAAGCTCACCTGTTTCACCGAGCGCAATCACATTTAGTTCAAATAACTCAATTAGTGATTGTAAATACAACCTATTCCGTTCAGGATTATAGTCTGATGCTTGCATCGAAGGTAGTATTTCAGACCGCCTTGTTTCGTAAATAATTGAGAATTCAACATCAGATCTTAAACAAGCTTCACCACGAGCTAAAGATCCGAACAGTAATAAAGAAAAAGTACTTTCATCATTATTACCAAGTGAACGACATGCAAGTTGAAAACAATCTTGCAAAATTTCCTTTATAACGCTTGTCAATCTCTTTTGCACTACAATAATATTTTCGCTATCTAATTGCAGCTTAGCAGACTCGCGTGACTCAACTAGCAATCTTGTATATGCTTTCAATCGTTTTTGATATTCTTGATAATAAGTTGAAATTGGTGCAATATCCTGCTTGTCACGAAGTTTTTCACAGCGGTCGTCACAGATTTTTATCAAATCCTCTAGACTGAATGGCCACAAAGCCTGTAAATCAGGTATTAAATTAGCTTTTATTAATTTAGAACAACGTTCATAGCAGGATTTCGCTCGACTTTTCTCCCCAATTGAATAAAAAAAGTCTCCAAGCCTTAAAAGATTGCAGCATATCGCAGCTAATAAGTCTTTTAATTCATTTAGCTCACGGTAGCTGGCTGATCTAACTTTCTTCATAATAGGCTGGCACTGAAATTCTAATAGTGGAGTTTCACAGAATAAGTCTCCTAATTTAAAAAGTGGTTGATTTAGCAGTAACGCCAATACCTCTTCTTTCTCATCTCCTGACTGTTGCACCGCATATCCCAGATAATAAGCAGCCAGACGATATTCTCTCAATGCACTATAATGTTCGCCTATCGCTTTCGCTAATTTTCTTTCTAATTTTTTATCAACATTAAGGATAAGATCGAGACTCTTATGGGCCAATATTAAGATAGCAAGGCTGTCCTGCCCTTTCTGAAAATGTGTCGCACAATCAAAAAGTAAATTAAGCATTATTAGAATATGATCATCTAACTGGTGATCTGCGTTGATTCTTTCTAGATACCCCATAATTTTTTTCATATTAACTTCAAGATGCTGCAGAGAAATAAACTTGCTATAAATATTTATATCAAGAAGCTTCTGAAGATCTTCCACAATATCGACTATAGATGATTTTGCGTTTACTATAAGTAATTTTTGAACCTTACTTTCAAATCTATCCAGCGCACATTTCCAATCTTTCGTATCTTTCCAATTTGCTTCAGTATTAACAAACTTTTTCATTTCGAGTACTCCATGTGTATTTCAGCCCCTTTATTGGGCGTTTGATCATCATCTTCGCCCTCAGATTTGTCTTTCCGGCCTGAGATCAAGCCTAATTGCGGTAACTGTTTAGAACTGACACGTTCTTTGACTCGATCATAGTGTGCCCGATTTTTAGTAGGTTGAATTTCCAAGTCATCAATATTATATTCAACTTCAGTATCTTGATTTTTTTCATCTGATTCTATCAGGCGTTCAAAACACCATATGATATTAGCATTATTAGTCGTGCTTGCTAGCTCAAAAGGAGTTTGACCTTGAGCATTCTTGACTTGAAGCATCGCAGCTTGTAATAACATCACAATTTCTTTATGTCCAGCTGATATCGCAACATGAAGGGGTGTATTCCCATCGATATCTCGTTGTAATGGATCTGCTCCAGCTGAAAGTAATAAGGCAACAATCTGAGGATTACCTTCGTGTGCTGCAAGCAATAAAACGGTTCTATTTAAAAATCGTGTTTCTAAATCAACTAGCGGCTTACCATCCCGTTTTGAAGCTAGCATAATATTAACGAGCGCCTGATCTCCCAACTTAACTGCAGCAAAGAATGGTGGCGTACAGTTTTTTATAACGGCAGTGGGTGAAACACCTTGGTCATTCACTAAAAAATCCACTACTGTAACATGCCCCCTATGCACCGCATGAGAAAGTGGGAGCATACCTTTACAAGGCACATACAGACTAGCACCTTGTCTTAGTAGATCTTTAATAAGCTCTAACTTACCTAAATGACAAGCTATGCCTAATGCCGTAAAACCATCTGGTTGCTCGGCATTTAGATCTTCGTTTATTATTTTTAATAATATTTCACATGAAAGATTCAAAAAAACGGCGCTGTATAAATCTACACACGGCTTTTCATTTGAGGATTTTGGAGTAGCCAAATCATATAATAACCTTCCCAATTCTGAATGATTGTTTTCACAAGCAAAACGGATTGTTTTTGCACTGATTTCTGCACTGCGTTGAAGTAGTGCTGTAACTGCTGGTAAATCATCTGCAATCACTGCGATATCTAAAGCGGTTTGTCCAGAGCCATTTTTAAATGATACGTCAGCGCCATTTTCAAGAAGCCAATTCATTAATCGATAGTTTTTTTCAGAGGTTGCAACATGAAGCGGCCTGTTCATTACGTAATCGGGCTTATTAATTTGGAGCTGTACTAAATCTGATATAAATAAACATTCGCCCTTTTCATTTATTACTCGGTCTATATATACCGCACTCATAAAGTCGAGCGCAATATTATGCTGCTCTAATAGATATACTATTTCTGTATTTTTCAATCGAGCAACGGATTCTATAATTGTCCAATTTGATACCGTTATTAATATAGGGTCAGCGTGGCATTCTTCCAACATATAGCGTGCAATGGCTAATTTATTTTTAAAGCATGCAACCATAAAAGGCGTGCGCCCCCGTTCATCAGGTTCATTCACATCTAATCCATGTTGAATACAGATTTTAACCTCTGAGATATTATCATCTTCTATTGCACGAATTAATCTTGCATACCGTTGTTTTCGATGATCAGGTTTAAGTAACTTAGCTTGATCAATAGTTATTTTCACAAAAACATCTGTAAAATCAACTTGATTAGTTAATTTTAATTTCAAAAGATCAACTTGAGTTAAATCCACTTCAACTTCATCTCTTCCTCTTGCTGCGTCTAATGCGCCAATGAAACGATCTAGCGGTGTACCTCCCAAAACAGGATCAGGTTCACTATAGAGAGAAATCAAAAAAGCATTAATTAGTTTTTGGGTATACTCTGTATTAAGTTGTTTTTTCAGGCTTTTGAGCGATTGTACGGCATCTCTCGCATTTTTTATTTGAAGGTCATTTCTTGTTTGTAATGCTTCTGGTAAATCTCTATTGACCCTTTTAAGCCCTTCAATAATTTCAGAAAATGCAGAAATGTCACCAAGAAATAATTCCATCTGAATATTCTGCACCATCGTCAAAACAAGTCTCCCTAACTTATAATCTCTTGCTTTGAGAACTGTGAGTAAGACTTCTTCCGTGGTGGATCTTGTAGAAAAGAGCTCCTCTACATCGACTTTAGTTGTCGCATTGTAATGAGATAATTCATGCATTTCTGGTAGATTATTAATATATTGACTGCGTAAAGCGAGAGTTGTGATAACAGCTAACTCTTTATCCGTTAATTGAGTTAGATTGGGTACATTTCCATCACATTCTAAAACAGTTAACTGACATAAACTTGCGACTAATTCATTTTTATCAATGGTTACCCTCTTCAGATATCTACATCCTTTTAGAATATGCTGATCTTTTCCTTTATAGAAAGATTCTAAAAGTTGATCTGAACATATCGATGTAGAGAGACCAAATACCTCAATAAATTGTGACGATTGACACTGAATATTCCTCAGATTTGCTTGATTGAACACACAGCCACTCAATTCAGCATGTGTAAGATCAAGATCACTACAATCTATTCCAGTTAGGTTAAAACCTCTCAGCATAATCACTCGATTATCGCCGTCCAAATATTTATGCCATTTCGCAAGAAACTCATTATGTAAGTTTATCGATTCACGGAAAATGCGGTTCTTTTCATTATTGTCCGATGCCTGAATAAAACTCGATATAAACTTATCATGCAAATGCACCTTCTGATTGTTAACGACCTTGCGTAGCAATGTTTCAAATCGCTTCTTGATTTTTTCAGCAGAATCGATATTTGAAAATATAATAAGTAGCTCTATTACTTGCTCTATCTTTTGAAGAGCCATAGGTAATAAGTGCAACCTCAATCGTTTTATTAATTCACAAACGTAGTTCTTAAACTCTTTTGGATTTTTATTTGGATCAATACCTCGCTTAAAATATAAGTGAATATCTTTCAAGATAATTTTAACTGATGGATCAATATATTTATTAATCAGTGTAGCTAAAATAATTTCTTGAGCATGAGTTAGCTT
>CAYUMZ010000036.1:0-11141 GCA_964446105.1 uncultured Gammaproteobacteria bacterium
CTGAGGTGCGATTTTCAGTAGTATGCTATAATGAATTAGATGGTTTATAGGAGATATACGAGTGAAAAAAGCAGAAAGTCCTTATCATATGCAAGAATTTAAGAAAGCTGATTTGTTAGAGGAGAAGGTCAGGTTATTTCCTTTTCTAAGGCATATAACTTCAAGTAAAGATCTACAGCCCATAGCTCAATTAATCGAAAAGATATCGATGGCGAAATATGAGCCGAATATTAAATATAATTTATTATGGGATGTTATTCAACTTGGGGCATTAATGGAAGCACATTTGCCTACGACATTAACAGACAAAACTACCTTAGAGTTGTTAGATGCTATTAAACCAACTTCAAAGCTTTGTACAGAGTTAACTGACCAGCAGCAGTGGTGCTTATTTAAAATAGCAAGGAATATAGTGGCTGATGGCTTTCATATAATATATGAAGATAAGACGAAAAATTTTGCTGAGCAAGTTATTCATTTATGCCAAGGAAATGTTGTTAAAGATGCATTATCAGAAGTATGTAGGGAAGTTACAAAAATCTCGCGTGGTAGCAATGTGGTGAAAATTTTACAAGGAAATAAGGAGGCTCAAATAAAAATGTTCAATCAAGCTGGTTATTTTCTTGAACGTGCGAAGGGCTTTTCTGCCAGAGAAAATCCTCAGGCAGCTTGTCTGGCATTAGTAGGAGCTGGCAACTGCTGTCGATTCATTATGATTGGAAAGATTTCAGAAGGGCGTAAATTAGATTGTGTAGGTGAGTTAAATGCGATGCGGAGTGATATTGTACATATGAATGCGCGAGATATTACAGGAGAATCACTGCGTGAAATGGCATCATCTAGGTCTAGAAAAACTGATGAAACTATGGTAAAATTAAAAAATGAAGCTGGGAGTTTAGGCCTTGAATCTGATGTCAAAGCCTACGTTGCCAAAGAAAAGCCAACTGATAATCACGAGTCTCCCCGCGGATATTCTAAATAGTGTAGGAGCGGAAGTGAAATTGAAAACCTAATATTGGAGAAATCTTATGAAATCAGTTCCAGGTGAAAAAAGACGAGCAGGACTCAGAGTTAGTAATCCTGATATTATCGCTGATATCGAGCGATATGTTGCAGCAAAACATGGCGATAATGCGAAATTGACATTATATTGTTCAAAAGTGCCTTCGCAAAAAAACACTTTTCATTTTGTAATAAATTCACACATAAAATTAGATATTTCAGAGCTACCTGAAATAACGATTTATATTCAAGGTAAATTAGACTTTCTCGATGTTTCTGTACAAAGAAATGATCCATGGAGACAGGAAATTTTCCAAAAAGATTTTACTGACAGCGTTGAATACACTTCAGATAATAGCAAGAATATTAAACAGTTCGTTGATAGGAATTTCCCTCATTTTTTAAGTTACCAACAACAGCTTAAAAAGCATGGCTGCACATTTTCTGAGTCTGAAAAAATGGAAATGGAAGAATCTGAAATACTTGGTAGAGCTGTTCTAGAAACATGCCGTCAAGAAGTTGAATCACATAACTTAATAGATGAAGCGGACGTTGCATCGTTATTAACAAATATTCTTAAGGTTACTTCTGAACGGGGGTTTGATCCCGTTAAAATAGTACAGAATATTGACACTTCAAAGTTAGTTCATTCTGTTAATAAATAACTAGATAATGAAATCTGTTTAAAGGCAATGAATCTATTTGCTACTTTCATCTGGTCTTTTAAGCTTTCACCTAAGTAGCGGCCTAAATATAGAGGTGATTTGTTATTTTGGCAGTAATTCAAGGCGTTCTTTATAGGGTTCTAGTTCTAACCCTTTTTCACAAGTTTTAACTAAATGAGCGTTTTTCTCATCGAAACTAATACCACCTGAACCAAAGCTTTGCCAATAAGTTGTAAGTGATTTGCTAAGGCTTCGCTGCTATGAGTTTACGCATAAGGCGAAGGGGCGCAACAACTTTCAAAAGCAATGTATTTATTCATACAAACATAGCCACTCTTATTGCCTGTTTTCACACGTCAGTATTTTCTATTGTCGTACCTTTTGTTTTTTGAAAGTTTCATGTGATTTATGTATGTTTAGACATATATTGATTTTATGTCTGTACATACATATAATGGTCATTTGCTTTTATCAGGACTATCAATTTGGAACAACTTGTGACAACACCCGAGGCTTTAGGTGCAGCATTGCAAAGAATGCGAAAGTTAAAAAAACTGAATCAAACCGAGGCAGGGCGCCCCTTCAATCTTTCCCAGAGAACAGTATCGATGTTAGAGCATGGATTGCCAGGTATTCGTTTAGATACCTTATTTCGTATGCTGGCTGCCTTAGAACTTGAGCTTGTGATTTGTGATAAACCTAGGATTGATAAACTAGGTGAGAATGGTTGGTAAGTTAAACAAGGTTAGCCTACTTTTTTTGATTAAGACATTCAAGAAGCAACGCTGATAGGGGTGTCTAGAGGGGTTTCATTGGTTTTAGCAACTAAGCAGGCGAAGCACATGAGCGTGCAGGCTGCGAGTAGCTGAGGTGTAAAATTCGCAAAGCCAAACAGGATCAATAAGAAAATTGAAATGATTGGGCTCGAGTACGATAGAATGCTGAGCAATCGATAATTTCCGTAATGCACGCCGTGATTCCACAACATGTATGCAAGACCTTGAGTGAGAAGTCCCATAATAATCATCGTGACCCATTCCATGATAGAAGGCGCAACGGTAATTTCAAATTGAGAGTGTAAGATGAGTGAGAATATCATGCAGCAGCCTGAGTACACTGTCATCGTTTCGATGGAAGTTTCTGTGTAACGATGGGTGGTGAGTGTGTACACACACGCGAGCACTGCACCGAGCAACGCAAGCAAATAACCTAGCATATGATTTTCGCCGACGCTGATCCATTGTTGATCACCGAAGATAATACAGTAGACGCCAAAGAATCCGATAATGGAGGCAACTAAATACCGTGCGACGAATTTTTCGTTTGGGATGAAGGCAGAAAAAGCGACGACGAAAATAGGCCACAGCGAGCTAATTAAGTCGACGTGAGCAGCCGGTGCAAATTTAAAAGCGGCGACATACATCGATTCACTGCCGTAAATTCCGAGGACGCCGAGAGTCCAAGTGTAGAGTGGGCGTTTGAGATTTTTTACGTCGCCCCATTTTCTCCAGCCGATAATACTCAATAAAAAGCTGACGCCAAATGCGATGGTAAGCACTTCGAAGGTGGGGATTCCGCTAACAGCGGCGGTGAGAATTCCAGATAGAGACCACAGAATAATACTTCCGTAACCTAAGAAGGTCGCAGATTTTGCACTACCCGAAGGTGGCAAGTGGCTATTTATCATCCAGTCAATTTCCCTTTGTTTCTCACCCAAAAATGAGTGATTAATTCAAATCCTATAACTATTAGACTCCATTAGTCAATAAGCATAGCACATATTTTAAGAAGTTTTTTTTAGGGTGCGTGTGAGTGGATGCCAGAAAAATTTCTCGCCAGAAGAATTATTCGAGCCTGAGTAAAAAAAGCCTATTTTTATAGGCTTTTTCGGAACTATCCGCGAATGAAGCCGACAAAATCCTCAAGAAATTTTTTCAGCGCAGCGAGAGTAGTTTCGTCTGCGAGCTTCAAGTTGGCGTCAAATTTCTGATGAGCCGCTGAGATATAGAGATTGTTGGCAAAACATGGCCGTAATTTGAGATAGCGTATGGTTTGCAACCAGCTCGTTTGTGCGAACACTGTGCCAAATCCACCGGGCGTCGCTCCCATCAACGCAAAGGGTTTTCCAGCAAAAACTTTTGTTGTGTCTGCGGGTGGTCGAGAAATCCAGTCGATCGCATTTTTCAGAACACCGGGAATTCCGTTGTTGTATTCAGGTGTGCTAATGAGTAGTCCATCAGCCGAAATAATTTTTTCTTTGATAGAATTAACAATGTCAGGTGCGCCTTCTTTTTCAATATCTTCATTAAAGAGCGGAATGCCTTCAATGGATACAATGTGCAATTCTGATCCCGAAGGCATGAGTGTTTTTGCAGTTTGTAAAAGTGCGGAATTGTAAGAGCCTTTTCTTAAACTGCCTGAAATGCCAATAATATTCGTCATCATCATCTCCTTAAAAATACCCACATTAATACAATTAGGGCATCGGGGTCAAATCTTAACTATGTTTAAGCGTCGCGTCTTGAATTGTGAAAGGTTTTTTAATATCGATGCCATCCCATAATAAATAACCAATTTGAAATATTATTTATGGATTTAATCAGGCGCATTGAGTTTAAGTCAAAAATAATAATTGCTGCCCAACAAATTAAGGCTCGATCCAAACAATCAGGAAAACTCTCAATATTATTGTCGTCATTGCATAGAGTACGATTTACAATAATAGCCATTTGAAAAATAGAGCTTGTTCACATAGTAAGATCGAGTTGTAAATTGCTTTTAATCAGAGCCCATTTTTTGCATTTAACCTTTACATAATTTTCCACATATAAACAGAAAACTTATCGGGAGGCACTATAAAAAACCGTACAGATTTTCTCAAACATTGCACAATTCAAGATGCGACGCTATCAACTAATTCGTAGGGGGCAGGATAAAAAACGTTGATATTAGATCTGCCCCCTTGTCCCTTGTCTCAGCGTCCTTTCTGTAATTAATGACGCGGGAAATCATCATTAATTGTTCCAAATCCAGTCGTTGGGTTACCTTGATTTATTTCACAGCGATAAGGTGGCACATCTCGTATGAGATTTCCTATCGCATCAAACTCTGCGCCGCAACGTCTAACACCATTAACGAGCACCGTAATCCGATCGGTAGAATAAGGCCCCCAATAATTATTTTGAGCGAGCACATTCGCTTGGCCATCGGTTAGAATTTCTAGGCCTGGGTTATAGCCAGGGTCAAAAGCCACAAAGGCATTATTACCAAAAATCCGATTATTGCCAAGACTAGTATATCCCGCAGCTATACATGCTGCCCTATTGACCACCGTACTACTATTCGGATTCAAGCAACCCAAGTCATAAATGACACTTTTTGGGTAACCATTTAAATTCCATACGAAAAACCCAACACTGAAACCAGTGAGTGAGGTATTGGCAATGTGAATTTCATGCGTACCCTTATTGGGTTCAAATGAAAATGTTTCGATTCCTTGCCCCTCATTCCCGCCAGCAGGCTGAGGTGTCGCTGAAAAGCCATTAACATTTAAAATTAATGTTGGATCGCTTGTAGGACAATTAGGACATATCGCTCTGAAGAAACTCGTCAAAGCATCTAAACCATCGTTATTACTATTTTTACTCGAACTATTAACAACAGTAGGCATTAATTTTGACGTGTTATATGCAACAAATTGATAACCTCTACCAACATTCTCAATATGAACATCATTGAGAATCACATTGACTTTGGTATTGTTTCCAGCACCCACCACAAACACTCCATCCGCCCATCTTTGGGAATCTGGAATGTCTTTAATGATGATATCGTTGAGCAGATACAAGAAATTTTTATTACTCCCCAAATCATCAGCTAATAATTGTATTCCATCATTGTCATTTCGAACACCTGTTGGACTACAACCACGATAAATTGCATTGGTTAGATCGCATAAATTCGTATCAACTTTGGCACTTCTTGGGTAGCTGAGGGCTTTGGTGATTAACAGATCGCTAAGCAGTACTCCAGTGACATTGTCTCCTAATACACCAATGCTTAAAGCAAGCACGTTGAGATTTATGACCGCACTATTATTAGCCAACCTGATCACTGGCCCTGCCTGTAAGTTACCCGCGTTCAAAGTGTTAGTGATCGTTGGCTGCCCCTTACCTAAGCCAATCAACAGTTGACCATCTTTCAAAGTAATCCCGCCATCTAATGGACTCATCCCCTGGAGCACATTAATTATCATACACTTAGAATCATTTTCAACTTGCTGCAACGAACCATATGGTTTATTGGCGCTCGACCCATTCCCTGTGCCGCCATATTGAACAAAACAAATGAGACCACCATTTGATCCCGCAAGACTAACGCCTGTAAAACTTAATAACAACAAGACTACTGAAGCAACTCGTATTAAGAAATTTCTAAGCTTACTCATGCTTATATACCTCCTCTCTCAAGAGTCACGACTTCTCCAGGCTAAATGCCCGTCAACAGCCGACTCTATTCATACCATTTGCATCCTTTCAACCAATTGCTAGTCCATTTGCTCGGGGTGCTTTTGACAGCTCCTTTACATCAAGTATAGCATATTCTGGTGAATTTCAATTTTGAAATCATTAATGTTGCTCAATAATGGTGCGGTATTGTAAAGAGGATCGGGGTCAAATATTAACTAATCGACTAATCAGTTTTTGCAGATCATTTTCAATTGCACGAGAAGAGAGGGGGCAAGTCTCTAATTGCCATCTGTGAGAGTGAAGGCAATTAGAGACTTGACCCCTATTTCAGCAATTGCATTTTGATATCTAATATTGATTGGTAAAATGAAGAAAATATCCCCCATGTTTTCTCCATTTATTGCATGAAATATAGGGGGTTTTTCCTTTGGTTTCCAACAACAAGCAACTCTTTATCAGGCTTCAGTCAATCGGGTTTTTCCACATTTTCTTATTCAAGACGTGCTCAATAGGCATCAGGGTCATATATGACCCCAGCTCAATTCATCCTACAGAAACAGTTTTGATGTTGGTAAATTCTTTAATTCCTACTTCACTTAATTCACGGCCATATCCACTGGATTTAATACCTCCAAAGGGTAAGCGTGCGTCTGACTTTACAGCAATATTCACGCCGATGTTACCGGCTTGCAGATATTGAGTTGCAATTTCTTCTCCGTGTATTACATTTTGTGTAAATACCGCTCCACCTAATCCGTAAATCGTATCATTTGCAATTTGAATGGCTTCATCTTCATTGGCGACAGAAATAATTGCGGCGACTGGGCCAAATAATTCTTCGTCGTACGCTGGCATTCCTGGTTTCACATCGGTTAGCACAGTCGGTGGGTAAAATGCACCAGGCCCACTCGGAATTTCACCGCCCAAAAGACAGCGTGCACCTTTTTTGATACTCATTGCAACTTGTTGATGAAGTGCATCACGTAAATCGATGCGAGCTTGTGGACCAATTTGTGTTGTTTCATTGCGAGGATTACCCATCACTACATTTTGCATAGCAGCAACAAATTGTTGTTCAAATTCTTTTTTGAGTGATTGATGCACAATAAATCGTTTAGCAGCTATACAGCTTTGGCCTGAATTAGTTAAGCGAGCATTGGCGCATATAGGCACGGCTGTAGCTAAGTCAGCGTCTTCTAAAATAATGTACGGATCGCTACCCCCTAATTCCAACACCGATTTTTTTGCGAGGCTTCCTGCTTTCGCTGCAACTTGTTGACCAGCATGAGTACTACCTGTCAGTGTTACAGCGCGAACGGCAGGGTGTTCAATGATGGAATCAACAAGTGCGCTTTTGATCAGTAAATTTTTGAATACATCTTGGGGAAATTCGGCTTTTTTTATTACTTCTTCTATTGTGATTGCGCAGCCAGGAACATTGGAGGCGTGTTTTAATAAGGCAACATTTCCAGCCATTAATGTTGGAATTAAAAATCGAAAGACTTGCCAGAAAGGAAAATTCCACGGCATGATGGCTAAAATTATTCCAAGCGGCTGATAGGAAACAACACTTTGTCTATCAGGTAATGAAATGGTGTGAGATTGTAATAATGTTTCGGCGTGTTCAGCGTAGTAATCGCAAGTGTCTGCACACTTATTAATTTCTACTCGTCCATCACGAATCGGTTTACCCATTTCATCCGCCATCAATTCAGCGTAGTGTTGTGCACCTTGTCGTAACACTTCAGCAGCGTTCGACATGCATTGCGCGCGTTTTGTAAAAGAAGTTGTAGACCATTTTTCAAAAGCTTGCGCTGCCGAGGCTATCGTTGAGAGAATTTGAGCAGAATTCATTTCCGGGTAGGAATTAATTGTTTCTCCAGTCGTTGGATTAATAACATCGATCGTCATAATCGGCGTCCTTTCGCTTAGTATTAAATGCATAATAGCATTGGCTCCAAATACAGGCAAATTGAGGGTTATGGCAGGTCAGGAAAAGCACGTGTTCATAGACTATACTTACATTGTATAGCAGAGGAGTGTAGCCATGAGCAAAAAACGAGCGCAAAGCATCGATAAAGGGGAAGAAATAAATGTGGAACTACTTGAAGGTGTGAATGGTCAATTATTAAAAATGCAGTGTAGGGTAGTAAAGCAAGGTCCCCCACCGATTATTTGGGATGATAATCGCGGTACTTTACAGAATATTTTAGCGAATATAGGAGTGATTCCGGACGAAAATATTTCTGTGGTTGATGCTAAAGGCAATCGATTAGGTAAAAAAGAATTAGAACGCCTAGGGGGATACAAGAGTAAAATTAGAAAATCTCATCCTGACGAATTACAAAAAATTGCGGCGATTACAGCTCAGATGAAACATAATGATGCGACGGCTGCTCTAGATTCGAAACGTTTTATTCCTCGAGTTGTACAAGAAATGTTGGAAACTTTACACAGCCATCGTCGAGATGGTAGTCAAGATCATTTGTATGCCGTTCTACAGTATGCGGCACAAAAAGCGGGAGATTGTCAATTAAATGATATGGTTTCCGCATTAGAAGAACTTCCTCAGCTTGAAAAAGAAGTTGATAATCAACAAAAAAAACGTCTTAAGTTAAATAATGCAGCTGAAGATTTGAAAAAACAAGCAGTAGATATTGGAGAAAAGCTTGTTGAAGATCAGGCTCTTTCTGAAGGGGCTACTCTTGATCCTAAAAAAATGTCGGACCTAAAAGAGAAAAATACAAATTTACGATCGATATTGCGCAGGGCTCAAGAAAAAAAATCAGAGAAAAAACTTGTAGCAGAATCTGTTGAGAAAGAAGTTAAGGTAGAATCGACAAGTTTATGGGGTTGGATGACTTCAACTGTCACTACGAATTTTGAAACGGTCGCGAATGCTGCCGTTGTGGCTGCAAATTCAGCGGCTGAATATGTTGACTACATTCTGAGTGATGAAATTGAGGCAGAGGCCTTGAGATTTAGGGCAGAGTTACGTGATGAGATTGCAGCGTTAAGACGAGATATTGCGGTAGAGAAAAGTCGATATGCTTTGGATACCCAAGAAATAGAACAAATTCGTGCTCAAATAGTAGAAGAGAAAGAGAAACAAAAAACGCTTACAAAAGAAAATGAGCAATTAGACAATACATTGTTTGAGCTGAGCGTAGTTATGGCCGACTCTCGATCAAATAAAAAAATAACAGAGAGAATTTCTGAAAAAAAAGAGGAGCTGCCTATAGTTGATGTTTTAGTAGGCAAGGAAAAAGAATTTAAATGGAATCAAAATGTTAGTGTTGCTGATAATGTTCACCGATTGCTTAAGGACTATCTAGAGAGTCCTCGCTATCGCACTCGAGATCGAGTGAAATCAGCTCAAGTGGTCTTAGAAAAAATTAAAAAAATTTCAGAACAAGATCCTATAAAACGTGACAAAGCAGTGTTAGATATTATCAGAGAGGAACACGCTAAAATATCATCAACTGGTCTTACAGGAAAACCCAGTGTGCTACATGCAATTTACCGACAAGCTGAGAAGCAATTTAGAGTGGAAGTGGCAAGTTTGGGGCCTAATATTAATGAATTAAATAGACGTGTGGCGGATAAACGCGCTGAAGTTGAGGCATTGACTGAGGGTAACGAACGTCGAGAAACAAGAGTTTCAAAACTCAAAATAGTCCTGAGTGGGCAAGGTCAGAAAAGTGTAAAAAAACCAGGAGTTAATCGTGAATATGAATCTTTGCTTGAAGAAAATCGAGAGTTAAATGGTCAAATTGCGGATCGTCTTTCAGAAGGAGAGTTGAAGAAAGTGATTAAGGTTATGAATTCCACACGATCCAGACTTAGATATGAGGTGGGCGAATTGAAAGAAAAAAACAAAGATGTTCAACATGAATTAGTGACTGTAGAAAAAGAACTCAAACAATTACAATCCGAAAATAAAAAATTAGAAAACGATATTCGTATTCGATACATTGAGACCGGGCAAAAAGCAAAAGAGTTTCATCTTGAAAAAGTGTTTAATAAATATCCTAATCCAGAGGAAGCAGACCCTAATTTATTAATTCGATCTATTGATAATTTCCTCAGTATGCTCAAAGGAATGATGGGTATAAGGCCGAAAATTTCTCAAAGCAAAGTAGGGCAGCAAGATATAAATATTGAGCTCAGCGAGCAAGGCCCAGTTGAACCTGAAGCCAATCCAGAAGGTCTCGGTCAAGGTGTGATTCAGCCTGATAGTGGTGCAGCTGCTCCAGAAGTCTCATCTGATCATCCCAAAACGTCAGAACCCGACTTCGGTTCTGATTTAGATTCCCATAAGCCCAAATAAAATCAGGGTGTTTTAATTTGTCCGCAATGAGAACAACTTGGTAATAGTGTATGTCTTATATGTTTGCAAGACGAGCATTGATTAAATAGTTCACTACTGCATGCTGGGCAGTGGTAGATTTCAAAATCTTGCAATTCTTTTGATTTAGGTAAGTTAAGATGGCTATTTGATCGTCTTGTCCAGTATAAAAATCGCCTTGGTCCCATATGAATTGGAAACTCGCAAATCGGACACAGAAAATGTTCGTAGGCTTCTTTGTATTGTTTTATTAATATATCTAGTTTTGGTGATGTAATAGATTGTATTATTTTAGTCATTAAATAAATGATGATGGCAATAAGAGAAAGAATCAAAAGGTATTTGAAATATTCTGATGGAAAAAACTCATGCATTGTCATGAAGATCTTGACACATACTGAAATGGCTATAGATTTTAAAATTATCGCATACGAATGTTGATAATATCTTCGTAATAGAAATAAACCCGCTATTAAGATCAGTAAAAGTGTGGCAACCTGAAGTTTTGCTTGAAAAAAACGATGTGTATCAGCTAAGCGACTATATTCCTTGTTTGCAACTTTTCTCTGTTGATCTAATTGGGTTCGAACCCCGTCGAGTCGTTCTTCAAGATTATGTTTGGATTTTTGCCAGTTTAAAATTTCGTCATTCAAGTTT